>CAJVYT010000452.1 GCA_913009765.1 uncultured candidate division Zixibacteria bacterium | reverse complement strand
ATATATCAGTGTGACTGGAGTTCAGACGTGTGCTCTTCCGATCTACGTTAAGAAAAGTTTGAAAAATATTGGAACTAATATAGTTTTTGTTGGTATTAATATTAAACGACAAACAAAGGTGACGAATGAATAAACTGACAGAAAAAGATATTGATTTTACCTTGATGAGAGCTATCCAAAATGGGGATATGGTTTCATTTAATGAAATGGTAGATAGATATAAAGATCGTCTTATGAATGTCATCGGCAGGATGCTGTCTTCAGTCGAAGAAGCCGAAGATGTAGTTCAAGAGACATTTGTACGTGTATATCAACACCGGCAGTCGTTTAATTTTCAGCACTGTTTTTCTACGTGGATATATACAATAGCTTTAAATTTAGCACGGAATGAATTACGCAAGAGAAAGAAATTCAAATTTTTAGAAATATCAGAAATGCAGGGGAATGAAAAAGAATTTGCTGTTGAAATGAAACTTCCATCACGATTACCTGAGATATTACAAGAAGCAATAGCAGAACTACCTGAAAAATATAAAACTGCATTTATGTTACGGGACATACAGGAGTTTCCATATGAAGAAGTTGCAACAATTTTATCAGTTCCTTTAGGAACGGTAAAATCACGAGTGAATCGAGCTCGTATGATGCTTAGAGATAAATTATCACCAAGATTGGAGAGTCATAATGCGTTGTCAAAAAGTACGCTCTTACCTGTCGGCTTATTGTAATGATGAGTTAGCAGGACGTAAGAAACTTGCTGTTGATGAGCATTTGTCAACCTGTGCTCTCTGCCGTAAAGAAGAATCTCTTTATAATGCGATGTTTGCTGCGAAATCTGAAATAGGTTCTTTAGAAGTTTCCAATGATTTTAATAATAATTTGTTAAATAGAATTGCCAATGAACGATTTGCCGAAACACGTACAAAAGCGTACCACCCTCAGAGACCTCCACTGATGGTGTGGTCAAAAGTTGTTCCGGCTGTTGTATCGGCATTTGTTGTTGTCTTTGCACTTGTAACATTGTTCTCAGAAGGCATAATGAGCAATAGATATAATTATGCCTCTCAAAACAATAATCTTGATGACTCGTACCTGACGGTTCAGCCGACTAATAATCCGAATATGACGAAGGATTGGTCGCTTGATAATCATTTGGCACGAGTAGAACGAAGTAATCGTATTTCTCGAAATATGATGCAGTCCGGATCTTTTCCCGGTAATCAAAATTTGTCCTTAGCATCGGTTTCATCTCAAAACAAAAGACCGATTCCGTATGTTACGACATATTATCATATACGTCCGGTTATTCGTTTATATTTAGTTCCTCAGAATGACTCCATTAAGGGGGTAACCGGGGAATACTAATGATAACTTTCTTCTCTAAAATGACCGTCGTTAAAACATTTTTGATGTTTTTTCCGGCGGTCTTTTTTTCGGCTGCTATTGCGGCTCAAGATTCTTCTCTAATAAACTTAGAGTTTGGTCTCAATGAACTGGTATATGATGTTTCACGTACTATAGTAACTGTCGAAGCATCAGAACCAATGTATCCGCAAAACTATAGTTTAACCGGTAATGATGCAGTTTATTCTGTCATTTCAACCGGTTTAATATATGACACATCGGGATTCATTATTGCTCCTGCTGAATCTGTTTCAAAGTATGCAACAATATTTATACGATTTGATGATAAAACTGTCCCTGCAAAAATTGTGGCAATAGATTATCAAAATGGTATAGCCCTTTTAAAAATACAAAACCGTTCAGGCGAACCTGTTCGTCTTAAATCTCAGACAGGTTGTGCCGGTCAGATGATTTTAGCCGTTGGTAATGTTTTAGGGGTTCGTGCGGCACCGGCTTTGGGTATTTGTGCAGGGTATCGTCCTGACGGGATGATGCAGTTTTCGGCATCATTTACACCCAGTTCACATGGTGGCGGACTATTTTCAATGGATGGGAAACTTCTTGGGGTAATTACAGCACAAATTGGCAGTTCCTCAGAAATAGGGCTGGCAATTCCTGCATATAAAATATCAGAAATAGTAAATTATCTGAAAGTGCATGGAAATAGATATGCCGGTTATCTTGGGCTTGTGACTCGTGAGATTGAAATATCGCCTCCGGTCATAATTCAACTTTCAGACAATACAAGCCGATTTTCACCCGCAATGTCTCCTCCAAAAGACCGTGTACAAATAAGTCATGGATTAATAGTAGAAAAAGTTGTTAAAAATGCACCATCATATAAGGCAGGACTACGAAAAGGAGATTTGCTCTTTCATGCCAATGGATTAAGTATTGATAATCCTATTGAATTTGCTGATTATATAAAAAGAACTACCCCGGGTACGATAATTGACTTTGACTTTTTAAGAAATAATTCTATTTATTCAGTAAAAATACCTATTGGGAAGCAAGAACAGTTTGTCAAAGGTGCGAAGTCTCCGCATGGTAATAAATCTGATGTGTTGGTAGACTCTATTTTGAAAGAAATCGATGTACTTAAACAAAGTATTCAGGGGCTTGAAAGTCGTTTGAAACAGTTGCATTAGTAAATTTTACGTTGCCAATTGAATAGATTTTTCTTTTACTATCCGTATGAATATGTCAGCGGACAAAGCTCATTTCCAATCAATTCTTGCTCAATTTAATCCGGTAATAGAAGTGCAAAACAGGATGCTTGCTCTTTTTTCGGCAGCAGTGACTTTTGATGATGCTGACATTACTAAAAAAGCTATCCAAAAAGCAATTGAGTTCAAAATTGACCGTACCGATTTATATGAAATAATTTTACAATCATACCTTTTTTTAGGATTTCCACGGATGCTTCAAGCATCTGATGTACTTCAGAAAGTAGTTCCAAATCAAAAGAAAATAGTACAGGATTCTGAGTTTTTATCAGATAATAATCTTATAGAATGGTATAAAAATGGGGAAGAGGTGTGTGGCAAGGTGTACAAAGATAAATATGAGCCTCTCAAAAGAAGAGTATTAGATTCTGCTCCTGAGATTTTTCATTGGATGATTGTAGAAGGATATGGAAAAGTGCTGTCAAGAGACACCTTACCGCTTGTGACCCGTGAGTTATCTATAATTGCGTTTTTAACTATGGAAAATAGAGAAAGACAGCTTCGCTCTCATATTATTGGTGCGTTCAATGTTGGGGCTTCAAAAGAGTTGGTGCAGACCATAATTGAGGATGTCGGCAGATCAGCCGGAGATGGATATCGGGCTGCTCTTTCAATTATAGACGGTTTAAAGGATTGAGTGTGAGAACATTTTTGAGATATTTTATTTATGCGGCTATATTCGTATTTGTCATAGCTCTGTCGGGGTATTTTTATATCTTTCAATTTGGCGGGCTTGAGATCGGAAGAGCACACGTCTGAACTCCAGTCACACTGATATATCTCGTATGCCGTCTTCTGCTTGAAAAAAAAAAAAAAAAATAATAAATATAAGGACATTGATGTAGAAGAGATAACAGAAACAAAAAATATCTTTATGCTATTACTGCACCTGCCAAGGTATATAGTT
>CAJVYT010000451.1 GCA_913009765.1 uncultured candidate division Zixibacteria bacterium | reverse complement strand
AAGTACTGCGTAAACATCATGTAAAGGATGCAGATAAAGTTGCTACGAAACTTCATTTAATGACAGAAACAGTATTACAGCCACCGGATGCAGCTATAAATTCGTTATCAAGTTCAATCGCAGCAGCTGTGAATACTTATTATTCAATTGATAGATGGATTCTCGAGGAAGAAAATACAATGGCCAGATGTCTTGTGCAGACTCCCGGTTTTTACTTAACGTCTTTTCCGGGAGTGGCTGTAGTACTGGCAGCCGGAATAATGGGAGAGTTCGGTGGACCTGGTAAATGGAATAACACAGGTCAGATGGCATCTAATGCAGGTATTTGCACTCGGTTAAAACAGACTGGCGGCCCTGATAAACAGCCAATACCACTGGGATTGCCGAAAAAATACAATAGGCGGCTGAAAGACTATCTTCTGCAGGTAGGATTCAATATGGGGAAGTTTACTCATCCTGCTGGCAAAGATTTTCCTCATTTTCGCCAGCATCGTCTATACCGGCACTTCTGGAACGTTGAAAACCGAGGTTCAAAATCAGGTCTGAGCACAGCAAAGAAATTTCTTGGCATTGCATCACAAATGATTTCATGGAAACAGGTTTATATGCCTGAAGTAATGCTGAAACATCCTGAAAATGTTTCAAGAGAAGAAACTATAGCTTACTTTTTAAGTGTCATTGGAATCCTGAATAGAAAATGGTCTATATACGACCTTGCAGGAATACCAAAAGATAAAAATTATTTTGAAAAGGAAAAGAAATCTTTTAAAAAATATCAAGATTATATAAATAAGGTGCGGACATCGTAGGGGTGTAAATTTTAAGAGTGTATATTCCGAAAAGGACGGCTCCGTTATAAGCTCGCAGCTTTCTCCGGATTGATAAAGATCCGGCATGAATAAAGACTGCTCACATGAGAACGCCGCAGACCGGAAAATAACAGTTAAAAACGCTCAAGGAACTTTGCCCCGGTTGCGGTGCTCCGCACCGCCTTCGTATCTGAGGGCTCGTTAATTACAAGCACGCGTATTATTATTCTGGGCTATGCACTTGACTCCTAGGCATACTATATGTTGTGGTTTTCAAAATTGAATCTCTTCATATTTATTATTATCTTCCATTTCAGTTAGAGTCATACGCTTGCCTCCGACGATATGACTACCTATTACCGGCTCTGTTGTGACCGCCTGTTGAACAAGTCTATAGAAAAGTTTACCTCTGTAGGCTGATGCACGCCGGTTGAATCGAAAAGTGAATTCATCAAGATAATAGTCAAAGTGTTGAAATCGAACAGCTCCTTGATAACTTCCCAGTAACCAACGTTTCAGCAAAGAAGCAACTAGATGACATATTTTCAATTCCTGTGATTCTACTATCGTGTGCCTATATCCTTTTTCAACGAGAGTATTATAACCATTCCAACCATCAGTTCTAATTTTACTGTGCTTCTTCACATTTGTCTGAATAAAAGGTAGAATACTGTCTCCAGATGCATCATCAACATATTTCAGGCGGATTCTACCAATTCCTTTTTTATGTGTACCTCCTTTATCTTCAACAGCTATCATAACCACGGCTTTCCCTTCTGCTCCACGTCCACGTTTTCCTGGCTTCTCACCACCAATAATAGTTTCATCTATTTCAACCATTCCTTTCAGGCATTCCCTGTTCGGTCGTATCATTGCACGTCTGAGCCGATGTAACCACTTCCATGCCGTATGATAACTCCCAAGCCCAAGAACTCGTTGTAAACCAAGTGCGTTAGCTCCATATTTTTGACTGGTTATATGCCACATAGCCTCAAACCATAAAGTCAAAGGTTTTCTCGTACCATGAAAAATTGTACCAGATGTAATAGAAAATTGCCGTCCACATTTGTTACATTCAAACAATCCTCGTGTTGTTTTTCGATATTCCTGCTTCCCGCATTTAGGACACATAACACCGTCAGGCCATTTGAATTGAGCTAAATACTCAAGACAGGCATTCTCAGTAGAAAACCTTTTTCTAAATTCATTAAGTGTGCGTGGATAATCTTCCATACGCATACACTACATGTTGTATGCCCAGGAGTCAAGTGCATACCCCAGATACTTTATATGTAATAGGTTCATGATCCAAGCCCATAGGGAAGTTCTTATCACGATTAAAAGACATGCGATAACGATTATAGTACCAGTCTGGTGGCGAATAGTAAAAGCCGACTTTTATATCATTTTTTCTACACGCATCGACGTATTCTCCAACCAAGTCACGACCTTGTAAATAGTTTTTAGTGCTGAATTCACCATAATCGCTGGGCCACAATGCGAAACCATCATGATGTCTGGTTGTGAGTACGCAATATTTAATCGGATTTTACTGGGTATAAGTTGAGGCTGTCCACGCACAAAAAGTTTTTAAATTTTACTGTCTACACTAATTTCACATTTAAAAGCTTTAAAATTTTTGTTTGCTCCTCATCTGGCTCTGAAATATTGTTTTTTACAACTATGCCATTAATTAAATTGTCAACTTTTCGAATTGATTTTAAACGCTTCACAACTGTTTCGACAGTCCAACGCCTATCCTTTCCCTCTCCGTCAGCATCAAATAATGGTTTCAATCGTTGCGTAGCATGCCATTGTAGGTAGTAAGCAAGCATTACGATAAAAATGTGTGCTTCGATTCTATCATCGTTTTTGTGATAAACCGGGCGTAATTCCAGTAGAACTGTTTTCATGTTCTTGAATGCTTGTTCAACTTTCTGTAAGGTACGATACCCGAGAACAAATTCGTCCTTGCTTATGACATCATTACTTGCTGTGGTTTTTATGACATAACAACCATCAAGCTCTTTTTCAGCTTCAATTTTTTCCTGTTTAAGACTCCATGAAAATCTACCGGCATCATTTACGTCCCAGTTGAAAAATTTCTCTATTTTATATTTTTCAAAGATTCTTCCAACACTGGCGGAAACTTTTTTGGGCTGCCGTTTTTGTTTCACAGATGCTTTTTTTTGCAATTGTAATTTTACTCGTTCTATCATTGAGTCACGGGTCTTTCGTTCTTTTCGCATTTCCTGCTCATTTTTGCATAGAGCATACCTTGTCCCATCCTCAGAATCAATAACTTCTGTGATATGTTTTTCGTCAAACAAATCTTTTTGTATATCTTCTTTTTCCAGTAATATTTTCATCTCATGATGAGTCAAAGCAGTTATTACTTTAAAATCAGTTTCGCTTATTTCTTCAACTCTTTTTGCCGTTAACATTCCCCGGTCGCCAGTGAAGATCGCTTGCTTGATACCATATTTATCTGAAAGTCTTTTTACTTGATCCAGTACAGTTTTCTGATCAGAAACGTTTCCTTTGAATATTTCGACTCCAACCGGACAACCCTCTTTGTTTGTTAATAATCCTAAAGCTATCTGCTTGTATCCAACCAGATCGGAAGAGCGTCGTGTAGGGAAAGAGTGTAGATCTCGGTGGTCGCCGTATCATTAAAAAAAAAAAATCAACAAAACCTATATCATCTGATATATTTCAAGCACTTATC
>CAJVYT010000450.1 GCA_913009765.1 uncultured candidate division Zixibacteria bacterium | reverse complement strand
CTGGTCCGCCCAAACTACCGAATCCTGATATTCAGGTGCGAAGTGACTGAAATCGTACCAGGTGATGTCAAGATCGGTATCATATACCAGATTATAACCTAAATTATCTCCACCTCTGAATATTAGATCTGTCTTAGCCGTTGTCACAAAAACAAGCACAGCTATTACAGTTACAAGAAAACATAGTATATTTTTTCTCATTGTAAATCTCCTTCTTATATTTACAACAATTTGTACATAAGATTTGATCCCACAAAGTAAAAAAATTAAAAGTGATTATGGAAGTTGTTAGATGAGTTGGCAAGTCTGTTTCCCTGTTAAACACCGATTTTCACAGATGTTGAAATCGTCAAAATAATACCCTAATCAAGCAGTCCAAAAAATCTCTATTGATTTTCCATTAAGCCAGGGCACATGAAAAGAGGACTGTAATTTTTCCACCCCAAGAAGCACAGGAGTGTGCCCTCTTTTTCTTATTTTGATCAAAAACTTATTTCCATCATAGATAACCCTGCCAGGCATATCAATAAATTTTTTAAAGATTGTAGGGGCAAGGTTGTTTTCAAATCTTCTTAAATCCTGTGCAAATCGGTGATAGAGAGTATCTGCTATCATTGACCATAAAATGTCAAAATGTATTCGAATCATAAGTGGTGAAGAAAGGGCGTTAAGATTGAAAAATGCCACCAACTCCGCGAGTTTATTTTCTATCCTCCAACGTTTGGCATACACTTCCAAAATACTTTGCATGGACAATTCTGTATTGTTTGTCAAAATAAAAGTAGGTTTGCTACGGCCATGATCTTTTACTATTATTTGTCGAAAAAAGTTTTTACAGCCTTTTAGCCTGACTTGATTTTCATAAACTGATACTCTTTTATATTTTCGCTTTGGAATAGGCACGTAAACCTTTTTCCAAACTTCTTTTGGCAAATCCCACGTTTCTTTCACCAGCTTGGCATATCGCTTCCGCAGAGTTATAAACTTTACCTTCTTCCTTGTCAGATCATCAAGTATCCCATATGCAGTGAACTTACAATCGAAAACAAGTGTTTCTGCAACATTCCCTTTTATACTTTTCCAGTACTCTACAAATTTATTGATCTCATTGGCTTCTTCCCTGCGTAATATATCCGCCCTTGTATATACAATCGCATTGCTCATGCCATCAGAAGCAAAGATTGTATTGGCCCCTTTCATGGTTTTGCCTTTCGCCCCGCACCAAACCTTTTCCATTTCTGACTCATCGCCATAATGTGGAATTGAGTGAAAATCCAGATTAATGAACCCATTTCCATAAAAGTCAGGATACTTTCTTTGAAAAAGTGAAACTACCTTGTGTTGCAAGTCCATTAACTGTTCTTCTGAACAACGACAAGAGTAGGTACACATATACGTAGGTTTCGGAAGGATATTTAATCCGGCAAAAACTCCTAACCCCGGTTCTTTATCATAAGAACCAATATGACTGAGTCGTTTACCACCTATTAATTTGAGAAGTAACATTGATAAACAGGCTTGAGTTGCTCCAATATCACTTGATTCAGGTAATTTACATTCTTTTACTAAATCAAGTATGCCGGATTCTAAAATATAGGGAATAAAAAAGAATACTCCCACGCTGGGGCAGTCAACATGGAATTTTTCAAGTTCAGGAAGATTTAACTCTTGCGCGCGTCCCGCTATGATCTTCCCCTTGAGAGTCTTTCCAAGTTCCCTGTTCGTTCTACGCTTTAGCTTGCCAAAACCAGCGTGTTTTAAAATACGCTCCACTGTACTTACTGACAAATGAATGCCATCTTGCGTTAAACGGAATTGAATATCAGGGGTTGAAAACCGTTGTTTCCTATAGACAATAATTTTTTTCTGCACGTCAGAAGGAGTCCGTTTTTGTTGCGGCCCTTTTTGCACAACAGGAAAAAGTTCTATTTTTCTCGCTTTAGCATCTCTTAGCAAAGCATAGATAGTGCTGCGTTTGTAATGATATTTTTTCGCAACCATTTCTACGGATTGCTTTTCAAGGACAATAGCACGAACGGTATCGTACTGTTTCTGTCGTTGGGATGGAGGGTCTTTAAAATACCCGACAAGATCAAAATCTCTTTTCATTAGGGTGTAATTATGATTAATAAATATTTGAGATAACAACAGTAAATAGTTGCATTTGCTGCTATACACCAATAAATACAGGGTATATGCCAGGCACGACGACCAAATCGTATCCTCTCCGGCATATTTATAATAATCAGTATAGTTGTTTATTCATCAGAATGCAACCCTAATTTCAGAAAAACACACTGCCCGGTAACAAAAAAAGAGAGGAGAAAATATCCACTTTTGGGTTGCTGCAATAGAGTGATAGCTGAGGTTTGAAAAGGGTTGCACGGTGCTGTGCAAAAAACAACCTGTCAAAATAGTAAAAAGTTCACAGGTATGCGGAGTTGGAAATGGGGAAATTTTAGGGGCTTATTATGATGATTTCAACATCTGTGAAAATCGGTGTTAAAACTCTGTCGTGCCGCTTTTTGGTGCTGGCTGGAATGCTTTGTTGGACGAAGCCGCTATCGCGGAGAACAGAATTCCAACAAATTATTATATAATGTAACCTCATACCCTCAATGGGAGGGTAAATCTATTAACAAATAGGAGGTTACAGGTCTATGAAAACATTATCTGAATCAAATTTCAACAAAAACTACCAAACACATCTAAAACACCTTCGCATCAAAGGGCTCCAGCCAAAAACAATTGAGGCCTATTCACGTGCCATCCGACGGATCGGCAACTATTTCGATCAGCAGATAAACGATCTGTCTGAACAGCAACTGCTTGATTATTTTTCCAATCTCCTCGACACCCATTCATGGAGCACAGTCAAATTAGACCTCTACGGTCTAAAGTTCTTCTACACTCATGTGCTTCATAAATGTTGGGTGGAAGTCAATCTTATTAAACCACCCAAGGTGCAGCGATTGCCAGATATTGTCACCGTTAATGAAGCTCACCAACTATTCCAGGTGACCAAAAGACTCAGTTACCGGGTCCTTTACTTTGTTCTTTACAGTCTTGGTCTCCGCCTGGGTGAAGGACTGCGCCTTGAGGTTGGCGATGTCGATGCTCAGCGAATGCGGGTGCATATCCGCGATAGTAAAGGCAATAAAGATCGTTTTGTGCCCCTGCCAAATAAGACGTTAGACCTCTTACGCCGTTTTTGGCATGTTCATCGTAATCCCGTCTTGCTGTTTCCGAATCGCCATGGCGGCTTGAAGTCTGCCCACTTGGCAAAGACACCTCTGGATAGGAATGGCGTGCAGAGCACTCTGCGCAAGGTGGCTCAGGAGTGTGGAATAAGAAAAAAAATTACTCCGCACAGCCTGCGTCACAGCTATGCAACCCATCTGATCGAGGCGGGTGTTGACCTGCTTGAAGTACAAAAAATCCTCGGTCACCACAGTATTTTAACCACTGCCAAATATACCCACCTGACTTCTCATACAAATCGTAATGCCTTGCAATCAATTAATGATTTGATGAATG
>CAJVYT010000449.1 GCA_913009765.1 uncultured candidate division Zixibacteria bacterium | reverse complement strand
CCACAGAACATAACTGTGATGCGAGAGAAGGTGTTGAGATGAAAGCAACCAAATTAGTTTTGATGCTGACAATTGTTTTTTTAGTTTTTTTTTTTTCAAGCAGAAGACGGCATACGAGATATATCAGTGTGACTGGAGTTCAGACGTGTGCTCTTCCGATCTTTAGAAGAAGTTGAAAAAGAAGCACTGAATTTTATATCAGAAAATGATACAGTATCAATATCGTCTTTATCTGAGAAACTTGGTATAACAGATGAAAGTTCTGTTTTTATTTTTTCAAAACTTGCTCGTGCCGGTAAACTTGATGTAACGGTCAAGGTTAAAAGTTGAGGACAAATCCTTGCAACCAAAATCAACAAAAGCACTAACAATGAATAATTGATAAAAGAAGTTGGTCAAACAGGAAATACCGTAAGTGACTATTCGATAATAAAAGGAGAATAAAAATGAATCCCGAACATGCTTGGTGGGGCGGAATGTGGTTTTTCCCTATCTTAATGCCAATTTTTATGTTAATAGGTTTTGCAATTATTGTTTCACTGTTTACTGGTAGAGGATTTTTTTGGTCATCTCGTCAAGACAACAACAGTTTACCTCAGCATGGAACAGAGTCTGCTCTTGAAATTCTTAAAAAGCGTTATGCTAAAGGAGAAATATCAAAAGACGAATTTGAACGAATGAAAAAGGATATTGGGTAGTAAACAACGGTCAATGTACACAGTACAAAGAAAAAAGGATTAACCTTTGTTGCTTAAACAAACAAAAGTATGGATAACAATAACATTGTGTGGGTTGCTGTATTGATAACAAATAAGGAGAAAAATTAGTGACTTATGCTTATTGGCTGCTTGGATTTTCAGCTATGTTTGTCATATTGGAACGTCTGCGACCAAGGCACCCGCAAAAGATTTTTAGAACCGGCATTTTAACCGATATTTTTTATCTTGTCTTTAATGGTCATTTTTTAGGCTGGGGCTTAGCTGTCATATCGGTTCCAATAATTATTAAACTTAATATACTCCTAAAGTCTTTAGGTTTACATAATCTGTTCTATCTTAATGTAGTTCAACAGTCTCCTAAATGGCTCCAATTTATTGCAGCATTGCTCCTTATAGATTTTTTGCATTGGTGTATACACAATCTTCTACACAGAAACTCGTGGCTATGGAATTTTCATAAGGTACATCACAGTATTGAAATAATGGACTGGATTGGCAGTATGCGTTTTCACTGGTTTGAATCTTTAGTATATAAATCAATTACCTATCCTCTTCTTGCATTTTTTGGGTTTAACTTGGACATATTACTTTTACTTGCTATTGTAAGTACAGGAATAGGACACTTCAATCACTCCAATCTTAATATTAATATAGGATATTTAAAGTATATTCTAAATAATCCGTCGATGCATGTTTGGCACCATCATCGAACACAAGATGGACCCCTACTATGTAATTTCGGTGTTAATCTAAGCCTTTGGGATTGGCTTTTTGGTACTGCCTATCTGCCTGAACAACCACCGCGAAAACTTGGATTTGATGGTATAGAATCTTTTCCTCACACTGCTCTTGGGCAGGAATTATATCCACTTCCTGTTTGGAAATTTATTTCACAAAATAATCAAGGCAACCAAACACAAGATAATAAGAAATTTTTGTTATAAATGAACGTATAAAGACATATGAGAACAATCCTAATCAATAAATATGAAAGTGAATAAATATGAATCCGGAATATGCCTGTTGGGGCGGAATGTGGTTTTTCCCCGTTTTAATGCCAATATTTATTTTAATATGTTTTGCAATTATTGTTTCACTGTTTACCGGTCGAGGATTTTTTTGGTCATCACGGCAAGACAACAATAGATTACCTCAGCACGGAACAGAGTCTGCTCTTGAAATTCTTAAGAAGCGTTATGCCAAAGGAGAAATATCAAAGGACGAATTTGAACGAATGAAAAAGGATATTTCATAGGATGAACGAACCTCGTATTCTTGTTACTTGAAGATATTATAGGCAAAGAATCTACTACAGAGCTGAAACGATTTCTGATGTATCAGAAATAAAGTTTTACGTTTATTCTCTCCAATTATAAATATACATAAAAAAATATGTTTTTTGTAAAAACATCTTGACAAATACACTACTCCACTATATAATGGAGTTATGTATAATATGCTTATTGGAGAATATCTATGGATTTAGAAAAAATTGAGCCTTGCTGTCCTGTAAAGCCCGAGCTCAAAAATCGACCTTTGCTTTCAGTAGATGAGTCTTTATCTCTTGAACAGGTTTTTAAAGTACTTGCTAATGGCACCCGTCTGCGAATATTACATGTACTTATGCGGACTAAAGAATTATGTGTATCAGAAATTGCTGAAACACTCGGTTTGAAACCGACAGCTATATCGAACCAGCTTCAACGGCTCGCCGACCGGGGAGTACTCGGGTATAGGCGAAATGGAAATCAGATTTTGTATTATGCTGTTGATCCGTGTGTGTTTAAACTGTTGGACAGTGCTTGGTGTCTCAACGAAGATACTGAACAGCGAGTACAGGAAAAGAGAAGAAGATGAAATCAGGAGTTATTATTCTTTTTATTGCCGGTATTATATTAGTAGGCGGAATTACGTACTCGTTTATTAATAAGAATGATAATATCGATATTGCTGTTACTTCAAAGTCAGATGATTTATCACAAGTAGTACATGTTGATGAACTGGCACAAAGTTATGGAGATATCAAAGGTAAGTTTGTACTTCGAGGTGTAGTTGCGGGTGTGAAAAAAGATGAGGGAATTATGGCACTTATTGACTCTCGAGAATTTGAAACTTGTGGGGTGTTATCCTGTGCTGATAATTCTATTCCTGTTAAATATGACGGAGAACTACCTGAACCAAAAACTATTATCGATGTCATAGGGCGAGTGGTTCAAAATGATAAGGGACTGATTATAGAAGCAGAACAAATAGAGGTAGTAAAGTGAAGTGGTTCTTTATACTCTTTGTTTTTTTAGCTGTTTTAATCGGACATTTTTTTTATGTAACGCAAAGCGTCAATACTTCAAATGGTGACAGCCCATGGGCTTCCTACCGGCTTGAACAACCTCAGGAATCACGTTTGAATCGTTATATTGGGCAAAGTGAATACTGGCTTGGATTATCTTTATGGTCTTGCCGGAGCATTTGCTCTATTCTGCTTTATGCGGGCAATCAGATTACGTCGGGAATCACTTGCCGCATCTGCCGGAGGACTTGCTTTCGGAGGTCTCCTTTGGGCGGGTATCTGTTTTTTGGTCGGTTGTTGTGGGTCGCCTATGCTGCCTATTTATTTAGGACTTTTAGGTCCGCAGTTTCTTGAGATCGGAAGAGCACACGTCTGAACTCCAGTCACACTGATATATCTCGTATGCCGTCTTCTGCTTGAAAAAAAAAAACCAAAAAAAAACAAAAAAAATGAATCAATATCAACAACCGCAGTTTGATGCACGTTAATATACAAGTAATCTAGCTGCTCCACACACTCTCACACGTACTAACA
>CAJVYT010000448.1 GCA_913009765.1 uncultured candidate division Zixibacteria bacterium | reverse complement strand
GCGTCGACTTTTGATGCTGTTTGTCTTTGTTTTTTTTTTTCATGATACGGCGACCACCGAGATCTACACTCTTTCCCTACACGACGCTCTTCCGATCTACCATTTGCAAAATAGGCGTGACTGTATTCAGAGGCTGAGGGCGATTCTAATAATGAACCTTCATTTAAACCGCCTATTTTTTTTAATGCACCTGCAATGGTGTCTTTGTTGCGAGTAAATTGAACAGCAGAAGCATCTGCCAGAAATTCTCGCTGTCGACTAACCGATGCTTTAATCCATTTTCCAAAAAAAGTACCCGCGTAACCTATAATCATTAACCCTAAACCAATCATTAAAATGGCAGCACCACCGTTTTTTTTGCTGCTTGTTCGATAACGTAAAGAACGAGTGATGTGCTCACCAATAATTCCAATTAATAAAATACCATGGAGTATCCCTATTAAACGAAGATTAAGTCGCATGTCACCATTAAGAATATGGCTAAATTCATGAGCAATAACGCCCTGTAATTCATCCCGCGATAGTTGTGATAAAGCGCCATGTGTCACACCTATGACAGCATTACTATGAGATTGACCTGCTGCGAAAGCATTAATTGATGGTTCATTCAGTAAATATACCTTAGGGATAGGCATTCCTGCGGCAATGGACATTTCTTCTATAATATTAAGGAGTTTTCTTTCGTTAAGATCGGTTGTACTTTGTGGTATGAGTTGGCCGCCAAGCATTTCAGCAATAGCTGGGCCTCCTTTAGATAGTGAGATTATTTTGTAAGTACTTCCCAGGATAATAAGAAGGCTAACTCCAATGGATGTAACAACAATAATATCCAGACTGAAATCATTTTTTAATACAGTAAAAAATGAATCAGTTTCATCGGTTCCCATATAAGCAAAGGTGCCAATAAATAAAAGATTAGTTAAAAATATAAGTGAAATAATTGCTAAAACAAACAAAAATATAAGGCGAGAAGTATTTTGGCGAGCCTTATCCTGAGCTTTAAAAAAGTTCATTATGCTACGGTTAACTTAGAATGAAACTTTTGGTGCAGCCTGAAATTGTTTGCTATCTTCAAACTCAAGTAAAGATGCATCTTTTACATGACCAAACATAGCGGCAAAAACATTTTGCGGGAATGATTGTTTATAAGTATTGTATTCCATAACCTGATCATTAAACGCCTGCCGAGCAAAGGAGACCTTATTTTCTGTGCTGGTCAATTCCTCAGTAAGTTGCATCATATTTTGGTTGCCTTTTAACTCCGGATAAGCTTCTACTACAATATTAAATTTACCCATTGCACCAGCAAGATTACCTTCTGCCTGACCTAACCCTTGCATGCTTGATGCATCACCCGGACTTCCATGTGCTGCGGATAAACTGTTTGATGCGGAATTACGTGCTTGAATAACAGCATCTAATGTTTCACGTTCATGCTTAAGATACCCTTTCGCCGTTTCCACTAAATTGGGAATGAGATCATAACGACGTTTTAGTTGCACTTCTATTTGAGAAAATGCATTTTTGAAACGATTGCGTAATGAAATCAGGGTGTTAAAAATAGAAATTATATAAAGAATAATTGCACCAATGATCACTAATGTAATAATGCCTGAAATTTCCATGTTGTCTCCACTGTAGGGTGATTTTTTGTATCCCCGTTTTCTTTAACGAAGTTGCCAAACTATACAAGAAATCAGTAAGCTTTAGAATATATAAGTGTGGGTCTTCTGGCGAATCAGTGGGTAAAAAACAACTAAAAAACAAAAGAAGTTGAAGCGCATCGGGTAATTGTTCATCATTACAGTTACCAAACAAATAAAAATCAACAAAGAAACCCAATGCGCATAAGAACGTTACTGAATAATTGTCATAACCTCAAGTCATTTGTTTACAAATCAGAACGATTTGAAACTGTTTTTGGAAAAGCTTCGCTCGTTATTGAAATTGAACCCAGGAAAAATGGAAAACCCAGGTGCTCCGAATGCGGTAAAACGAGTTCGGTTTATGATCATGTAACGGCCAGACTTTACGAATTTATACCGATCTGGGGCTATCATGTTTACCTGCGCTATCGTAAACGTCGAGTCAATTGCATGAACTGTGGCATCAAAGTAGAACAAGTACCCTGGTCAGAAGGGAAACAGCATTTAACACGTGAGTACCAACACTATCTCGCCATGTGGGCAAGCCGGTTATCCTGGCAAGAGGTTGCCCGTAGTTTTCAAACGAGTTGGGATCACGTCTATCGCTCGGTTAAATCAGTGGTTGAATATGGATTGACTCACCGTGACCTGACCGATATCAAAGCAATCGGGGTTGATGAGATACAATTTGGAAAAGGTCACCAATACTTAACGCTGGTATACCAGCTTGAAGCGGGAAAGAAACGACTACTACACATTGCACCAAAACGGACAGTAAAGAGCTTCTTAAGTTTTTTTCGTTTGCTCGGCAAAGAAGGGAATAAGTCAATCGAATACGTTTGCAGCGACATGTGGAAACCTTATTTGAAAGTGATAAGAAAGAAACTACCTAATGCTTTACATATTCTGGATCGCTATCATATCGTGGCAAAACTAAATAAAGCGGTTGATGAGGTACGACGAGCCGAGACGAAGCGTTTGCACCAGCAAGGCTATGAAGATGTACTAAAGCACACAAAATATTGCTTCCTTAAAAATGAAGAAAATTTAACGGATAAGCAAAGGTTAACGTTAAATGATGTCCTTCAGTTTGATTTGAAAAGTGTGCGGGCTTATTTACTGAAACAAAGCTTTCAATTGTTTTGGCAATATAACTCCCCCTACTGGGCGAGGTGGTATTTACAGAAATGGTGTACCCGTGCGATGCGTTCAAAACTTGAACCGATCAAGAAATTTGTAAAGACCGTACGACGACACGAAGATCTTATGATGAATTGGTTTAAGGCTAAAAAGGCCTATTCATCAGGTACCGTTGAGGGATTAAACCGGAAAGTAAATCTGGTCACCAGAAAAGCCTATGGTTATAAGAACTATGATGTACTGAAAATAGCTTTATATCATACTATGGGGCAACTTCCTGTACCGGAGTCGACCCACAGATTTTACTGAAGAGGCAATTTTTGCAACCCTGGCAACTGCACTAACTAATACACGGCTAGATGTTCTTATTGTTTTTTTATCCAGACTTGTAAAAATGATTGCAGCTTCCGGAGTTTTAGATTTTACAATAATATTATTTAACTTGATTATACGCCCACCAATCTGCCCCATAACCAACTGAGATCTGGCTGTATTAACGGTCAGAATGCCTTTAGACCAATCCCGCTTTACTTCACCTGTATCAGAAATAATAAAATTCTGATTTGCAGGTAACATACTCTTGTTCAAATCGCGAATAACGATCGCATTTTTATCTATTTTAGACGGCAATAACCAGGGCAATATTTTTGTTTTTGGCAGAGCAACAACCATTCGGTGTTGTTCAAGCGTTGCACGAATTGTGAGACTGGTTTTTGCTGAAACATTTTTTGTAAAAAGCTCATAGATCGGAAGAG
>CAJVYT010000447.1 GCA_913009765.1 uncultured candidate division Zixibacteria bacterium | reverse complement strand
GAGGGACACAACAGGAGGGGCGCATCAAAGGACGGATGAGTGTGAGAGATGGAGCGTTGAAGTATGCATGTGTGTTTTTTTTTTTTTTTGTTTCTTGTTTTGTTCTATATTTTTCTTTTTTTTTTAATGATACGGCGACCACCGAGATCTACACTCTTTCCCTACACGACGCTCTTCCGATCTGGAACTACCGCTACTATGATAGTTATAGGTATAGTTGGGAGTCTAAAGGTGTTTGACATTGTAGTAATTCTTACTAATGGCGGTCCCGGATATTCTACGGAGGTTATGAGTACTTATCTATTTAAGAGATTCTTTAACGATTTTAACGGAGGTCTGGCATCAGCTACCGGAGTATTTATTCTGGTAGTGGCTTTGGTTATGTCAATAATCCAGTTAAAGATATATGAAAAATCAAAATTAACTATGTAGGAGGTGCTCAACAATGCTTTTTCATATAAAGTTTAGTCCAAAAATATTAATTCAGGCAATACTCATTTTATTTGCAATGGCTTGGTTATTCCCCCTTGTTGCAGCAGTCAGCCAATCTCTAAAGATTCAAGGTTTACAAAATTATTGGGAGGTTTTAAACTATCCGAAAATAAACTTGTTACGTGTAATTTCTAACAGCTTTGTTATAGCTGTTGTTACCAGCGTGGTAGTAGGATTACTGGTATCGTTGGCATCCTTTTCCTTTTCAAAAATGGAATTCAAGGGGAAATATATTCTATACTATATGCTTCTTGCCTGTCTTTCCATTCCACCTGCAGCAATTATGACACCGATGTTTATTTTGGTTAAAAAATTCGGACTGATGAATTCTCTATCCGCGGTAATTCTTCCGGTTATAGCTTTACAGGCTCCATTCATGCTTTTAATACTAAAGAATTATTTTGATACAATCCCTTCTGCTCTCATCGAGGCTGCACGAATTGACGGATGTTCGTCATTAAGAGTAAATGCTTATGCACTTGCGTCCCGTTTCTTGAATTTGGCAAGGGTAGTGTGCTCTTTATGAGATGCAATACCTAACAATGTCTGAAAGGCCGCCATTGGGGTTTGCCTACGATTGAAACGAAAAACAAATTCATCAAGATAATCTTGAAGGTATTTAGGGTCTACTCCATGATGAGTTCCGCGAAGCCAAGTTTTCAAATTAGAAAAAACTCTGTGAATATGAGGAGCTACCTGATGAGCCGGAAGTCGCCTTATTGGATTGATAGCATGATTGTATTCTTTAAGCGCAGTTTCTGTATACCCCCGCCATCCATCAGTTTTGATTTGAGATCCAAACTCAATGCTGTTATTTAAAAATAGTTCAATGGTTCCTGCATCAGCTGTTGTTACTTTTTTCAATCTCAGTCTTTGGGCTTTCTCTTTTACATTCCCTGATTTATCTTTGTAAGAAATAACTTCCACAGCTCCTATGACGAGAGATTTGTGGGCAGCTTGAGTTGCACCCCTTCCTCTCTTCCCTTTGGCTGGACCACCAATAATTGTCTCATCTGCTTCCACCACACCTGATAACTTGGTTCTGTTTGTGTTAATCATCGCTCTTCTTAATCGACCAAGCATGAACCATGCAGTTCGATATGAACCAATACCGATTTGTCTTTGGAGTTGTATCGCACTTAAACCAGGCGTAAAAGTTGTTACAAAATAAGCAGCCCAAAACCACTCTTGAATAGGAATATGCGAACTATGCATAACTGTTCCTGAAGTCGCAGAAATATTAAATTTGCATTGTGTACATTCAAATAGTTTTCCTTTCCTACGAGGCCAGTACGTTTGATTGCCACACTTCGGACATATAAATCCATCAGGCCAACGACTAAGAACTAAGTAATCACGACAAGATTCTTCAGTTGAAAACTGTTTGCGAAATTCTTTCAATGTTTTGGGAAATGGTGGTTTGTTTTTATTCACATAAAAATAATAACTGATATTTTAGCGGGATGCAAGTGCATAAGCATTTTAATGTATTTAATTAATACGGAACAAATTATAGAGAGCTAAAAAAATACTTAAGGGAAAGAGCCGGATTGGTACAATTATTGCAACTATATAGATACAAAAATCTATTATAGAAAGGAGATACTTATGAAAAAATGGCTGGTCTTCTTAATTGTCCTTTTTGTCGCTCTGTCATTTACATTCAGTGTTTATGCAGGCGGGCAGGGGGAGAAGAAGGCAGAAAAGAAGGTTCTTCGTGTAGCCGCGCCGCCCTGGATCTTTAAGAAATTCCCTCTCGAAGATGTCAGTAATAAATTCGAGGCGAACAATGCAGATGTAAAGATCGAAAGGATCAGGGCTGACAAATGGGGTGGTGTAACCTACATACCGGAGTGGCAGGCCGGGAAAACATCATTCGACCTCTTTGTCGGCGGAAGCGGTTCTATGCTTGCTCCGTTAATTTTAGGCGGCTGGACAGAACCAATGGATGATATGCTTACAGGGAATATGGCACCGGATAAACTTGTGGGCGGTTTCTTAAATGCAGGGAAATATAAAAAGGCAGGAGGAGGTTCTTACTTCCCCGTACTACCGTTTATGGGCGAGGTTGCTATTATCGGCGTAAACACAAATATTATGAAGAAGGCGGGATTATGGACCAACGGAAAGCCGGTTCCGATTCCAAGTATGAAAGAGAACGAGTTTGTCGGATGGTTTGCAAAGATGAAAGAGTTTGCTCCGGTTGGTGCTCACATCCAGATATGGGACAGAGAGTTTATGCAGTATGATTATAATTCCGGTATTCAGGCCATGAGAGGAACCTTCAGAGCCGATGACGGCAAAGGTTTCGACGTTTCAAGTGATGCTGCAAAGAAATGGATGACTCTTGTTCAGACCCTGTACAAAAAGGGCCTCGCATCCTACACCATTTCCGACGATAAGGGATACGAGCTCTGGAAGAGCGGTGCGGCAGGTTCCTTCTTTGCTGCTCAGGGTCATATTATGGAGCTTGTAAGTGTAACAAAAAAGAACAGCGATATTGCATACACAGGTTGGCCCGGCTCCGGAAAGAACGGCAGTATAATATGGACACACTCGGTATGGATGCCAAAAGTAGCAAAAAATAAAGATATAGCCAGGGCATTCATCAGGGACGAGATATTTAACAAATATTTCGGGCAGTGGAGTTTTAACCATTACGGCAAACTTCCGATTCTAAAATCTGCATACGGAGAGGGTATAACAAGATTCAAGGATCAGATGCCTACATTGCTCTCCATAGCAGATAATTCAAGCCCTATACCTCTATTCAAGGACTTGAACAAGTATCTTGACATACTTCAGAAATATCTGCCGGAAGCTGCATTCGGAAGGCTGGATGTCGGCAAGGCACTGTCATCTGTCAGGAAAGAAACAGAAGGGTTAGACTTTGCAGATGTAAGAAGATCGGAAGAGCACACGTCTGAACTCCAGTCACACTGATATATCTCGTATGCCGTCTTCTGCTTGAAAAAAAAAAAATCTCGCGCTCTCGTACTTCTTTCGTAATGCTTTTTTATATTATTTTATTTCTTCAACTAATTCTGCTTCGC
>CAJVYT010000446.1 GCA_913009765.1 uncultured candidate division Zixibacteria bacterium | reverse complement strand
TATGGGTGCGTTCGGATGTATACGTGATATAGCATGGAAGCTGGGGATTTTTTATCTCTTTAGTAAAAAGGGACATCGAGGGCGGAGGAACATCCCCGTCCTGTATCTCCATGACAGAAAAATCGATACTCTTCTCATCTATCCTCGGGGGAGTGCCTGTCTTTAGCCGTCCTATCCTGAACCCAATGGCCGCAAGGCTCTCAGCCAAAGCGATCGAAGGCGGCTCATCCACCCTGCCTGCTGGAAACTTCTCGAGACCTATATGTATAAGACCGTTCAGGAAGGTCCCGGTCGCTATGATGACCGCCTTTGCATTGTAAATATATTCCGCGGTCCTGATGCCGCGCACACGGCCCTCATCCGCAAGGAGTTCCTCTATGCTCTCCTGTTTTATATCAAGGCCTACTTGCGCCTCTAGCGCCTCTCTCATATACTTCCTGTAAAGCGCACGGTCAGCCTGGACACGCGTTGACCAGACAGCCGGCCCCTTACTTTTATTAAGTACCTTAAACTGGATCCCGGCCTTGTCCGTGACCTTTGCCATCTCACCGCCCAGGGCGTCTATCTCCTTTACAAGCTGGCTCTTTGCAAGTCCGCCTATCGCAGGGTTACAGGACATATGCCCTATATTATCGAGATCTATAGTAAAGACAGCGGTCTTATGGCCCATCCTTGCAGCCGCAAGCGCGGCCTCGCAGCCCGCGTGCCCGGCGCCGATAACTAAAATGTCGTAGTCATTGTTTGTTTTCATCGCTATCTACTATAAAGCCGAATTAAGCGGATGTTGCGCACCGCTTCAATGAGACTTATGCTCTTGAGTATAAGAGATAACAGGACGGATATTCAATTAGGGGGTGGTGATTGTGAATGATCCCCCTCTTAGATTAAGAGGGGTTAGGGGAGTTATTAAATTACAGTAACCCCCTCTGTCCCCCTTAACCTAAGGGGGATGGTAGGTGATGTCGAGCACTGCCCCATATATGCAAGATGCAAGACCCCTATCATTCTAAGAAAGTAAGGACAGAGCCAATAATGGCTCTGTCCTTTTATTGATTAGCAATGCAGATACCCACCGATACAGATTCTATGATATTTTTTGACCTGATTTCTTCACAAAATTAGAATAACCCATTCGACTATTATATCGTCTCTCAGAAACATTAAACTCTTCCATTGAAATTTTTCTCTCTTGAAATAATAACGAGTTCTGATACCTCTCAGCTCGCCAATTCTTTTTCATATTACCAACGGTTAGGCCATGAGCAATATTAATTCCTGTCACAATCTGCTCACCCGACTTATCAAACTTGCCACCCTTTTCGGGATGAATCTTAAAGCCTTCCTCCCTGACAATTTTCTTAACCATCTTTATAAAACCATATGGGATATTATTACTGGAAAAAGTAATATCGTCTGCATAAATAGTAAAATTCTTTATACCCCACTGCATTGCTAATGAGTACAAACGCCTTTGCAAACGAAATGTTACAAAGTTTGCTATGTCTGTGCTTGTCGGTGCACCTTGTGGAAGTTGATAATCAACGGTAACTAGTTTTGTAATTAACGAAGCTAAGGATTCAGGACATCCAAGTTCGTCGATTAAAGCCCTTTTAACCCTCTCCGGGCGGATAGATGGGAAAAATGACTTTAAGTCAAATGTAAATATAAAATCACATCCTTTGTGTGCACGGGCATTTGTAACATTAGATTTTTTCTTTATCCCATAATGAGAAAACCGAGAAGATATGGTTTTAGAAAATATTAGCTTTTGTAGTTTCTTTTGAGCCGCCTTTAATCGCGGTATAGGTGTAGAAAAATTCCTAACCCCACCTGATGATTTAGGTTCACTCCACCTTACATAGGATTTTTCAGGAGCCTTCACCAAACTCCAAAGATTGTGCACCGGCATGCTAAGGAGAGTTGCAAGTTCTGTGGTGGTGTTAATGGGAAATATAAGATGATTCATATTGATTTCCTGCCTTGAAATAATAATAAAGCAGCCACATTTTCTTGTAGCTTTATATATTTATTTGAATTGTCATTGTCTAATTCTTTGGGCACATCTGTAGATAAGAAATCAAGTGCGTCTCTGGATATTTTAAACTCATTAGCAATGCGAGCAATTAAGTCAGAGCTGGGGATACGTTTACTGGTTTCTATAAGACATAGATAATTTGTAGACATATCAAGTTGTTCTGATAATTTTTTTTGTGAAACCCCATAGCTTATTCTAAGAGATTTGATTAATTGCCCAAGTTTCATTGATTCATCCTATTCGTTCTATGTGAATTTAAATAAATTTAAAAAAAATTAACGGCTGTTACTTCAGAAGAAATTGATTAATCACATTGATCGCTTGTGGCACAAGCTCTAGAAGGGGCTTGTCAAGTGCCAATAACAATCCAAGAGAGATCAGAAAAACAACTCTTTTCATCAAACTCTTTTCTTGTGATACATCTGTAACTTCCTTTTCGAAATCCTTTAGAAAGCATTGCACTTTGTTTAAGGACTCGAAAGTAACTGGACCTGCTGAACTACGTAGATCAGTCAAGTGCTTCTTTGATTCAAACAACAACTTCAAAACTACTTCAATTTTTTGCTCCTTCATCACCTTTTTCACCTCCTTTCTTCGTGTTTTTTACACGAAAGGATAATGACGGTTTGATTCAGCTACGGTTATCCAAGCTCTAATCGAATTACTTCGTTCTAAGTGGTCCTTACCGTCAATCAATTTAGTCAGCGTTTAAACTGACATTACTGTTTATCATAATAAACAGTTCACATATAACTCGAACTAGTTATAGTGATAGCCTCATCTAGATAAGATGAAGAAGGAAACCCTAAGTGCATAAGTTCAACTATCATTGTGATAGCGTGAACTCGCCGCAAAAGGTGTACATCCTGGAGCTTAGATAGTCACAGTAGCTAAGGAGCTTTGTGAGCACCTGACGAATACACAGTTCAGTTTTCAAAGAACAACCCCGCGAATCACGGGGGAAGCAATGGATTATTAAAACATATATGGGAACCGCTGTCAAGTTAATTTGACTTATAGTCAAACTGCACAGCAAAAACACTTTAACTACAATAAGTTACAAATCATACAAGGGTTCGGGGTTATGCTTGCGGTACGGGGCCAAGTCTTGAATCTTGCACAAATAAAAAGATGGGCAAGAGGATAGGGGAATAAATGCACTCAATTACCTGCCGGGGTCTTGCTTCTTGCACAAAAATACCGTCGGACGTTCCCTGCAGATTTTTCCGAAATCTAAGACACGGGGACTTCGCGCGGGGGCGGCGAAATTAATAATTTCTTGCCTTTTATTAACGCATTTGATAGCCTCGTAAAATCTTCCGCGCTTAGCTTCTCCGGCCTGATCTTCGGGTCAATGCCCGCCTCTTCCAGGGCGTCTGTAATACCCTCGAACTCTTTGAGGCTGTTCGAGATCATCTTTCTCCTTTGCATAAAGGCGGTCTTCACCACTCTCAGGAAAAAGGCTTCATCCTTTACATCAAAGATGGGAGTTGGAGATACCTCGAAATGCACAA
>CAJVYT010000445.1 GCA_913009765.1 uncultured candidate division Zixibacteria bacterium | reverse complement strand
ATTCATTATTAGACTTCATTGTGTTATGAATGTGTTTTATTTTTTGTGTGTTTTTTTTTTCAAGCAGAAGACGGCATACGAGATATATCAGTGTGACTGGAGTTCAGACGTGTGCTCTTCCGATCTATGGAACTGATTGTAAAGAGGTGAACCATCAGAATATAGCTGAAAGAAAATTAGAAAAATGTTATAAATGAAGGAGTAAAAAACCATGTCTGTGACACGCATAGACAAGCAGGTTTTTAGCAAATTTCCGAGCTTCAGACGCGGCATCGTTGTAGCGCGTAAAATGAACAATTGTGAATAAAGGGGTCATGCAACACCTAAACCCTTTATATGATTATCAAGTCTGCCTTTGACTCTTGTTCGTAACCTCCAAAAACAATAAGAGTCAACGGCAGACCCCCTCATTGCCTAGATTGAGTTAATTACTTAATGATGGATGTCCCCCAGGCCATGAAGAGCACGGGGTCAGCCCTTGAATCGGGACAAAATTGAGCAGGCCACGTAAATATTATGGCTAGACCGCTAAGAATCGAATATGCAGGAGCGCTTTACCATGTAACCGCAAGAGGAAACGAGCGGAAAAGGATCTATTTTTCCAAAACTGATTATGGAAAGTTCAGGGAATATATAGAGGGTGCTAAGGGGAAGTAGGAACAGGAGTGGGCATCTCAATCCTGTAAGAGCACATATTGTTGAGAAACCGGAAGAATTCTTTAACAGCAGTTATGCATCGTACATAGGAAATAGGAAAGATGACATTGTGCATCATGATCAAATACTGAAGATGATTTCAAAGGATAAGAAATCAGCGCCGAAATTATATCGGGAGTTTGTCGCGAAGGGAATAGGAGGAGATCTCGAAAATCCTCTTACAAAAACCTATGGTGGTTCGATATTGGGTGGGAAGTCTTTCATTAAACAGGCATTGAGTAGATTAAAGGAAGGGGTTGTAAGCCGGAAAGAGACATCTCATAGAAGATTATTGGAATCAACATATCAACCGGATGTAATTGTAAATGCTGTCTCGGTCTTTTTTGGCATCGATAATGAAGAAGTCTTAAATGACAGAAGAGAGTATCGAAACATCAGTATCTATATTCAAACTTTTCCAGGGTGATATCAACACCAGAAAGATAGGGTCGTTTCAGGACCACTTTCAGATCTTGTATTGATTTTTAATTTCAATTCGAACACCGATATCGCCCCACCATGATACTCTGTTTAATCCGGCTTCTTTTCTCTGCTCCATCCGTTTCGCAAGCTTTGTTTTTATACCATAACGATCTCCATCCAAAAAAGTCAATAGTAAATCCCCGGAGTCATGACGACTTAATTCACAATTCTGATTGCTGAACATGCTTGTTCTGATGGTGGACAAAACACATTTCCAATCTTCAGGGCTTTGCCATTCACGGCAGCACAGGACAGATCGAAAATAATCAATAGTCATCCTGGCAAGCATAACGCAATAATAATGGGCTTCCACCTTTTCAGGCGACGTTCCAGGGGGTCTGTTCAGGAAGTAGTTTTCTATCAAATCCCTGATGCCTGTTTCAACCGGCCACCGGATATGGTAGGAGTTCAGAATTTTCACAGGGCTGTAGTCGGTGTGAGTGCTGCCAAAGCAGCGCGTTTCCATAGTTTCTTTGTTCTGTTTGACTATAAATCGAAAGCCCTTGCCGGTTTCTGGCAGGATGAAATCACGGCTTGCAATCCGATAGTCTTTTTCATAGTCCTGCCACACCTCTTGTTTGATAGTTTCCTCTTTCCATTTCTTGATCTTTGGGTTTTGTTTCAAGCACATGGTGATATCGGATTCAGAACGGACCATAAGGTAAATCAGTTGCTTTTCGCCGGTATATTCGGAGTCAGCATAGATTTCTTCAAGAACATCCATGTCAATGATTTCAAAAAGGTTGTCTTCGCAGAATTTATATAATGCAGAGGGGGCACGGGACCTGCCTTCACAATATGCGATATTGATGATGGTGTTGGTCATGCTGTCCCAGATGATTTGAGGGCGATGGGCATACACCAGGTCTCCTTTCTTATCTGGAGATTTTGACAACGCCTTGTCTTCAGGGTATCGACTGTCACAGGGGTCACAATGATAATCAATGGCGACGTGTTTACCTTCAATGATATTGAGGTCCCTGGCCCTGCAAGATGCATCATTACGCAACGCTTGCAGATGTTCAAACCGCAGGTTATCAAAGGAGTCATAGAAGCGACTTTTGGTCGGGTTCAACGACAGGCCTGCGGCAATAGCCACGGAACGATCCAAGTTTATGGTATAATCATGGATGGTGGGAAAACCTGCAATGATGCGCAGGACATTCACAATGATGTTGTTTGTAATGTCGGTAGGCTGAAAACTGCTTGGGCCATAGGTGTGCAACGCTTCCACAACACCCATTTGATCCAGAAAAGGCGCAGCAATAATGGCTCCGGGATTGCTGATTACGACCTTCCGGTGGAATAGCGTTTTGATAAAACGAGAAAACGATAGATTCACTTTGAGTCTTGACTTTTCAATCAGATCCGGTATCCGTGATTTAATCGATTGCTTCGCGTCGGACTCTTTGTACCGAACTTTGTTGGGAACCGGACTGGAGAGAACACCCCGGATAAGAACCGGTTCTTTAAATCTGGACAATTGCCAGCGCTTATACACTTTTTGAATATTGGCTTTTGAGCACTTCAGTTTTAACTTTTTGATCATTTTAGTGGTGGACAGGGAGGGATACATCAGCCTCTGCTCAATGATTTGAAGCTCAAGTTCCGGGGAAATTTTTTCTCCTGTCCGGCCCTGTTGCACAAGATCCACAAGACCCCAGACGCCGTAAACCATGTATCGATTTTTGAGCACATAAAAACGATTTGGGGATATGCCAAAGGTGTTGAGAACATGTCGAATTTGTCGTTTTTTTGGGCATTGAAAAAGGGCCTTCATCAACTCCACACGTTGTTGAAGATGATCCCTGTTAAAGTTGAAAAAGGTCTTTGCCCTTTCTTTGGCATCATGCATATTTGTCTTTTTGGTCTTCTGTTTTGCCACCGAATTGAGAATATGCTGAAGGCCTCTAAAATACTCGATATCTTTCTCATTCATTCGTTGCCCGTATCCGTGGCACCGTTGAACCAAGCGAATTTGTTCCAGGCTCCCTCCGGGTATTCCAAGGGCTTCAGCAAGGCGTAATGCATGGCTGGAGCGTTCGTGGGGACGAGATAATTTGATCAGAACAATGAGCTGTTCAAGCCTAGAATCAATATCGACAAAGGAAAGTTCCGGCAGGAGCCCCACAGTTCCATGATCAATGAATGAGCTTTCCCACTCCTTCAATGTTTGCCTGCTTATACTGTGAGAATCAGCAACGGCCCTTTGGGTTTTGCGATTAACCCAGATACGGCAAAGTGCATCATATGACTTGAAAAACAGCTCATCTTCATAATCAAACGGCACGGAGGATTGGGAATGGGCTAAGGCTACTCTCACTCGGAATGGAATTTGTGCAAAATATTTCCATGTAGATTCCGTAAAAACCATTTTATCTG
>CAJVYT010000444.1 GCA_913009765.1 uncultured candidate division Zixibacteria bacterium | reverse complement strand
ATTTTTGCAAGTGCTATGAACAGCGTCAGTCTTGCAGCGGAACGATTTAGTGTGGAGATTCAAAGAGATGTTCCTTACGAAAAGGCGCGCGCAGCTGCATTCTCCGCATCCCTAATTCCCATTATGAATGCCCTGTTTGCGGTAGGTCTTGTGTCAATACCGGGAATGATGACGGGTCAAATTCTCTCAGGAGTGGAGCCTTTCATGGCAGCTCGTTATCAGATAATGGTAATGCTGATGATTTTTGGTGCCGCCGGTCTTTCTTCAGCCTGTTTTCTTTTGTTATCAAAATCGATTTTTATAAAGAATTAGGAGCACTTCTGTTAATTCTAAGCGTTTTAGATTGAGAGTCCGGATTAGTCTCATCAAGGCACAAATTGCAGGTAATAACAGAGAGCTATTGCCAAAATTTGCAACGCAGAGGAGACCTGTCTGTGTGCCCGTATGTGCATTGCACGCAGACAGGCGACGCACAGGCAGGCGGATTTGGGACTCAAGATGATCGTTTACGGATTAACAGAAGTGCCCTTAACTAACCGGTTAGTACCTCAAATTTTAATTTCTAAATCTTACCCAATCTTAACCTTCTGTGAATCTGTTTACTGTGCAGTGGTCTCACAGTGGTCTCTTAAATCTAAATTGATCTCAAAAGTAGCTTTTTTCCCATCTTATTTAGAGGTTTGGTAATAATTAAAAACTATACTCCCGAAACAATGACAATAGTCAAATTACTGTTTTCTTGAATGACAAAATCTATCATGCTTATATTGCATATATTGCAGCGGCAGAAGTTGATATCGTCTATTTATTCCATTTCAAGTCTCATCAAGTACATATCTTTGCCGTCTATGATCTCAGCATTGGTGCTGCCGCATTTTTGGCACTTGCAGTACAGCTCCTTTGATTCACTTATTGAATTGCATTCATTGCATTCTATAGTTAAGGGCTGCATATTTATTATCAGCTCGGCATTATTGCAAATTGTTGTTTCTTTGAATGTATTAAATGCCGTTTCAACCAAATACGGTTCCACGCCGCTGAAAATGCCTATTTTTATAATAACCTTGTCGATTCTGACTGCATGATATTTTTCGGCATTTTCTTCGCAAAGATCAAGCAGTGATTGAACAATGGAATACTCATGCAAATCAGCAGATCCTCGGCAGAAGTTCGCCTTTGGGCAGCTCTAAAAATCTGCTTGTGCCCAATTCCGATCTTAAGATTACCTTTCCCTGATATTCGGCAACGGCATTGCCTATAATTGATGCATTTTTACAAAATTCAAATCTTTTTAATATCTCGACGCAATGCTGCGCTTCAGCACTTTTTACTGCTGCTATAAATGTTCCTTCATTGGCGAAATCATACGGCTCAAAACCCAACAATTCGCACACTCCGTTCACCTCATCGCTGACAGGAACACTTTTCTCATTAATCACGATGCCGATATTGCTCGCATCAGTCCATTCATTCAGTACGGCAGCCAGACCTCCGCGCGTTGCATCCCGCAGAGCTTTGATTTTTATATCGGATTCCACAAGTGCGCTAACAGCAGGCCAAAGATTGGCGCAATCACTTTTCAGCGTACTTTCCATGTCAATCCCTTCTCTTTCCATCAGAATAGCCGCACCGTGTCGTCCAATATCACCCGAAACGATAATTGTATCTCCCGATTTGATATTATGGCATGAAATTCCACGTTTAATAATTTTTCCTATACCTGCCGTATTTATAAAAATACTATCCACCGATCCTTTAGGCACAACCTTTGTGTCTCCGCAAACTATCTTTGCTCCGCTGAAACGAGTTTCTTCCGCCATACTTTTTACAATTGTCTCCAGTTTATCAAACTCAAACCCTTCCTCTATGATAAAAGCGGTGCTTAGAAAAAGCGGCTTAGCACCCATCATCGCGAGGTCGTTAATAGTGCCGACTATTGATAATTTACCTATATTTCCGCCATTAAAAAAGATTGGCGTCACGGTAAAGCTGTCCGTTGTAAAAACAATATCCGAGTCAACATGCAAAACTGCAGCATCTTCCGCTTTTGTTAAAATATTATTTGAAAATTGCCTGTAAAAAATATCGTGAATCAGATCGTTGGTTTCTTTGCCTCCTCCTCCATGACTCAGCTGAATCTTCTGCATTCATACTCCTCTGTATCTATAATATGCATTGCATGCTCCTTCACTGCTGACCATACAGCTTCCCATTGGGGTATTTGGAACGCATGCATTTCCAAACGCTCTGCAATCGGTAGGTTCCTTTATTCCCCTTAAAATCTCACCGCAGATGCAGAGCTTGTCATCTTCCGCCGGTTTATTCGGCAAGATATCGGCAAACAGTTTTTCCGCATCCAAATAGCTGTATTTATCCCTTAGCTGCAATGCGCTTTCCGGAATATTGCCTATTCCGCGCCATCTGAAATTTTCGCGGAGCTGCATATATCTGTTTATCAGCTCCTGCGCTTTACGGTTTCCTTCCGCTGCAACAGCTCTTGAATATTGAATTTCTACGTCAGATTGCTTTCTATTTTTTTGGCGAATGATCATTAGTACGGATTGCATAATATCGATAGGTTCGAATCCGCTGATTACTATAGGCGTCTTGTACTTCTGAGCCAACGGTATAAATATTTTTGATCCTGTGATAATGCTTACATGACCGGGAGCAACAAAAGCGTTCACCTTTGATTTGCCATCCATAACGGCTCTCATTGGAGGCGCAACAATTACATGATTAATATGAAAATACAGATTTCTAACATTTTGTTTGATAGTCTGTTCAATAACAACCGATGTCATAGGTGTTGTAGTTTCAAAACCAATAGCAAAAAATATAACCCTTTTATCGGGATTTTCTTCGGCTATTTTTATTGCATCTAACGGTGAATATAACGCCCTTATATCGCAGCCGTTTGCCCGCTCATTTGCCAAAGAACTTTTTGAGCCCGGAACTCGTATCATGTCTCCCAATGTTAACAAAATAGTATTATCCATCTTTGCAAGCGCTATCGCCTGATCAATACGCTCTTTGGGCATAATACAAACCGGACAGCCCGGACCATGAACAAATCTAATATTATTAGGTAGCAAGCTGAAAAGTCCGTATTTCATAATTACATGCGTATGTCCGCCGCACACTTCCATGATATAAAGCGACTCGTTAAGCCGTTCGGCTTCATCCGCAATAGCTGCGGATAATGCCTTGATAGTATCAGGATTACGAAATTCATAAAAAAGATCTTTGAGTTTCAGGTTCATTTATAGAACCTTGTTTGCATAGTCGCCTTCTTCGGTTTCCATTATTTCTATCATTTTTCTATATATTTTAAGGCTTTCGAGTGCGTTTTCTTTATCAATCCTGCTCATAGCAAAACCGACATGTATTAGAATATAATCGCCGATATTGACCGTTTCCGCTATCAAGTCCAAACTTACCTTGCGCTTAATTCCCATTGTATCAACCGTTGCAACATTGTTTTCATCAATTTCAATAACCTCCGACGGTATGGAAAGACACATCGTCAGCTCCTTAATTTCCGTTTAAAGTTTATCCAATCGATTAC
>CAJVYT010000443.1 GCA_913009765.1 uncultured candidate division Zixibacteria bacterium | reverse complement strand
ACGGCATACGAGATATATCAGTGTGACTGGAGTTCAGACGTGTGCTCTTCCGATCTATATGCGATATAACGTTCGCCAAATCAATTGGTTGTAACAATTTAGGGGAGTCAAACGGATACCCCTATAATATTTTAGGGGTATCCGTTTGACTCTCGTTAATACTATATATAGTGGTGCTCATTCGCTACCGAGCAGCCCGAATATCTTTAGCTTTCGTAGGGCCAATACTTACTGCTTGCTGAACAAGACGGTAAAACAGCAGGCCTCGCGAGCCAGAGGTTCTGCGATTAAAACGAAATACAAACTCATCAAGATAATAGTCCAAATGAGACGGTCGTACCGCTCCTTGATGCGTGCCCTGCAACCATCGTTTCAGAAGAGAAGTCACCCGATTAGCCAAAGGCAACAGATTTTTACCAACATCAGCCGTTTCACGAATAATCGTATGTTTGTAACCAGAAGTAGACAACTGGCTATATCCTTCCCAATCATCGGTACGGACTTCACTTTTAAGTTGAACACTGTCTTTAACTGCTGGCAACAAACTGGCTCCCGAAGCATTTTTGATCTTATGCAAGCGGATTCTCCCCATGCGTTTGTCTTTATCTTCAACCGCAACAAGAACAAGCGTTTTGCCTGTAGCGCCGCGGCCTCGTTTACCAGGGCGTGGGCCTCCAATATAGGTTTCATCAACTTGCACAGGGCCTATCAACCGATCCCGACCAGGACGAACCATAGCAATTCGCAATCTGTGCAGCAAAGTCCATGTTGTTTCATAACGACTCAGTCCAAGAACTCGTTGAAGTCCTTTGGCATTAACACCCTGTTTTTGGCTGACTACATGCCATATCGCTTCAAACCACAATTGCAAGGGAATCCGGCTATCTTGAAAAATCGTACCAGAGATAACCGAAACTTGAGAATCGCATTGGCTACAGCGGAATTGTCTCCGATTAGTCATCCAGAACTTCCGGCAGTTACAACGAGGACAGATAAATCCATCTGGCCATCTTATTTGACAAAGATATTCTCGACATGCTTCTTCGTCCAAGAACTGTTTCTTAAATTCAAGAATAGTTTTGGGGTAATGCTCCATGACTCCTATATACTACATCTTGCGGTAACGAGAGTCAAACGGATACCCCTATTCAATAATTCATATCACCCTAAATAAGCAAACTATCTCCCGTCATTGGTAATCATATAAAATACCTCTATGAAGGACGTTCACAGGGAACGTTCGTTTAAGATCTAACCTTTTTTAAAGAAGGAGGAGGTATTATGAAAGAGTTAAGGGCTAAAATGATCGAGGAGATGAAACTCAGGAGACTTGCCCCAAAAACCCATAGAGCATATCTCGGTGCAGTGGAAGGATTAGCAAGATTTTATAATAAATCACCCGATCAGATTTTCAATACAGAGATTAAAAAATATTTGATTTATTTAATGGAAGAGAAAAAGGTAGCGTGGAGTACATGCAATGTAGCCATGTCAGGGATAGACTTTTTTTATAACAAAACCCTGGGAAGAAAATCAATATCACTTTCTATTCCACCAAGAAAACACAAGCAGCAATTAACAGAGGTACTCAGTCTTCAGGAAGTTAAACGTCTTGTTACAGCGCCCTTGAAACTAAAACACCGTGTCATGCTAATGATAACCTATTCAGGAGGCTTACGTGTCAGTGAATTGGTAAACTTAAAAATATCCGACATAGACAGTAAACGAATGACGATCTTTATTAGAAATGCCAAAAAAAATAAAGACAGATACACCATATTATCTGAACGGTTATTACCTGAACTACGTTCTTACTGGAAGAAGTACCATCCAACGACATGGTTATTTCCCAACAAAAGACAGTGTTACCCAATACATATTAGTACACCTCAGAAGATATTTTATGACGCCAAAAAAAAGTCCGGTATTACAAAAGGGAGAGGAATTCATATGCTACGCCATTGCTTTGCCACACACATGCTGGAAGCCGGAGTAGATATTAGAACCATACAGCAACTAATGGGTCATTCCTCCCTTACAACCACATCGAGATACTTAAAAATAAGCACTGAAAGACTTCGTTCAATTAAAAGTCCCCTGGATCTATTTCAGGAGGATATGTAAATGTTGCCCGCCACGTGTAGCGTGGCGGCAAAGGTGATATCAACAGAAACTAAAAAATTTGAAGTTGCCCATATCTTCAAGGAGCATGGAGAAGCATACACTGCTAAACACCCGATGCCGTTACGCTACAAGAATATTATGAGGGATATCGAGCTATGTCGCACAGAATATTTCGGAGGCCATATTGATAAATGTGACACCTGTGGGTTTGAGCGGGATAATTATAATTCATGTCGAAACCGGCATTGCCCCAAATGCCAGACACTTGCTAAGGAAAAGTGGTTAGAGGCCCGTAAGTCCGAATTACTGCCCATAGGGTATTTTCACAATGTCTTTACATTCCCCCATGACCTTAACCCACTCGCCCGATACAATGCGAAGGTGATCTATAATTTACTATTCACAGCAGTATCCCAAACATTGATTAAATTTGGCCTTGATCCCAAACATATTGGTGGAAGGTTAGGCTTTATTGCTATCTTACACACCTGGGATCAGCGTATAAAACAACATATTCATCTGCATGTAATTATCCCGGGAGGGGCGCTGTCTATAGATGGCAACAAATGGCTCTTTCCTAAAAAGAAGAAAAAGAGGCAAAAGAAAAGAACTAGGAAGAAAGAATATCTCTGCCCGGTACTTGCCCTTTCTCCAGTTTTCCGTGCAATAGTTATCAAATTGCTCGAAGCTGCATATGCAAAAGGGGAGCTTGTTTTTTCGGGTGAGATTGAACAACTTGGCACACCGAAAGGGTTTAAAAGATTGATCCAGGAACTATGGAAACCGAATTGGGTGGTCTATTCAAAAGAACCCTTTGCCGGTCCTGACCATGTTCTGGAATATCTTGGCCGTTATACGCATAAAGTGGCAATCTCCAACCATCGTATTTTAAACATAGAAAACGGAATGGTAACGTTCAAGTACCGTGTCCGCAAGGAGGGGGACAAGGAGAAAATAACCACTATTTCTGCTGAAAAGTTTATACAACGTTTTCTCCTCCATATATTGCCGCATGGATTCATGCGTATACGACATTTCGGATTTCTGGCCAACCGGTGTAAAAAAGAAAACATCAGCAAAATCAGGGAACAACTTGGTACTATACACAGACTACCGGAAAAAGTTGAAGAGACAACAGTTGAAATAATCAAAAGATTAACCGGTGTCGATCTTACTGTATGCCCTGAGTGCAAAAAAGGAAAAATGTTGATTGTAAAAGAGATAGAATCATTTAGAGATAGAACAGGGATCTGGGAACATTGCTTTATTGATTCATCTTAAATTATAGAGAATCAAAAGGTTAAACTGATTTACCAACCAAACCCGGAAGAGGACTTAAGAACAGGTGTGCCTAAATTTGGAAGCCATAATAAAAATCAATAAAAATTATAAAAATTCACAGTATAGTGAGTCGAGAATTAACCATAAAGTGCATAAAAATAACAAAATCATGAGTAAAATATCGAAATCCAGATCA
>CAJVYT010000442.1 GCA_913009765.1 uncultured candidate division Zixibacteria bacterium | reverse complement strand
TATTTTTTCTATGTTTTTTTTTTTTAATGATACGGCGACCACCGAGATCTACACTCTTTCCCTACACGACGCTCTTCCGATCTCTGAAAATTTAATTACGGTAAAAGAAGGAACCAATTTAGATACTGCAAAAGAATTACTGCATAAACACCGGATTGAAAAACTTTTGATAGTTGATGATAAGTATATGCTCAAAGGAATGATTACTGTTAAAGATATTATGAAAAAAATTCAGCATCCGTTTGCCTGCAAAGACAGTCGAGGACGTTTACGGGTAGGAGCAGCAGTCGGAGTTGGTGCTGATTTAGAAAATAGAGCGGAACAACTTGTGCAGGCAGGTGTTGATATTTTAGTTGTCGATTCATCACATGGACATTCAGAAGGTGTCCTTCGGGCTGTAAGTTTATTGAAAAAGAAATTTTCTGATATTCCAATTATGGCAGGAAATGTGGCAACATCTGAGGGTACCAAAGCTCTTATAGATGCAGGTGCTGATTCTGTGAAAATAGGTATTGGTCCAGGTTCTATTTGTACAACAAGGATTGTAACGGGCGGCGGTGTTCCTCAAGTTACTGCTATTATGAACGCCGTAAAAGAAGCCGAGAAACAAAAGATTCCTGTTATTGCTGATGGCGGTATTCGTTATTCAGGTGATGTTGTGAAAGCATTGTCATGCGGGGCATCAGCTGTAATGCTTGGTTCACTTTTTGCAGGTGTAGATGAATCTCCGGGTGAAACCGTTTTATTTGAAGGACGTACTTTTAAGGTGTATAGGGGAATGGGGTCTGTTGGAGCAATGAAAGCAGGCAGTAAAGATAGATATTTTCAGGAACATCAGGATGAAAGTTCGAAGTTTGTCCCCGAGGGTATTGAAGGAAAAGTTCCTTTTAAAGGAATGTTGGCTGACACCGTATATCAAATGATTGGCGGCATACGTTCAGGTATGGGTTTATGTGGTTCAGCTAATTTAAAAGAATTAAAAGAGAAATCACAAATGGTACGGATTTCTCCGGCAGGTATGATAGAGTCACATCCTCATTCGATTTCTATTACAAAAGAAGCTCCGAATTACCGCCGAATGTATTAAGGAAAGTAGTTGATGTTATATATAAATAGAAGTCTTGAGAAAGCAGGAGGAACAGTCGCGCATTAAATGAGAGTTTAATGTGAGGAAAGTCCGAGCTCCACAGAATTACGATGCCCGGTAACACCGGGGCGGAGAGATCCGACAGATTAGTGCCACAGAAAACAAACCGCCCGCTTTGGCGGGTAAGGGTGAAAACGTGGTGTAAGAGACCACGAACAATAGTAGTAATATTGTTGTTGGTAAACCTCATCGGGAGCAAGACCAAATAGGGGAAGAAGGAGTTAATTCGCTCCGTTTGATTCCCGGGTAGGCTGCATGAGCAGTTTCAGGTAACTGGCTGCCAAGATAAATGGCTGTTATTCGCCTTGGCGAAATACAGAACTCGGCTTATACTCCTGCATTTTTTAGGCCTTCAGGTTTGGAGGCTTTATGGGCTGGATGCAAAAATCGTCCCAGCTAAAATGGGTTTTAGCAGAAACGGTTGAAACTGAAAAAATTGTTTCACTTTCTAAAGAAACCAATTTACCGATGAATATTGTCAGAATTCTTTGTAATAGGAGTCTTGATGATACAAATTCTATTCTAAAATTTTTAAATCCTGACATGCATGATTTAATTGATCCTTTTAAAATGACTGGTATGAAAGTTGGTATTGAACGACTGACCCAAGCTCTTTTTAATAATGAAAAAATCTTAGTGTATGGTGATTATGATGTTGATGGTATTACTTCAACAACTTTGCTTTACATGGTTTTTAATAAACTTGGTGCTAATGTTGATTTCTATCTGCCGAATAGATTAACTGAAGGATATGGGCTTACTGAGACATCTATTAATATTGCTAAAGAAAAGGGTGTGTCTCTTATTGTGACGGTTGATACCGGTGTAACTGCTGTGAATGAGATTGCATACGCAAAATCAATTGGAATTGATGTTATTATCACAGACCATCATGAGCCGGGAGAAGGATTACCTGATGCCGTAGCAATTATAAATCCGAAGCAGCCTGATTGTGATTATATCTCCGAATTGTCAGGTGTTGGTGTTGCATATAAATTTGCCCAAGGGTTGTTTAGAACACTGAATCAAGATGAAAAGGAATTGGAAGAACATCTTGATTTAGTAGCTTTGGGGACGACTGCTGATATAGTTCCTTTGGTAGGTGAAAATCGTATTTTTACTAAATTTGGAATTAAACAGATTGCCCGTACAACAAAACCGGGATTAAAATCTTTGGCTTTTGTTTCAGGGTTAATGGGTGAGGATATATCGACCGGTCAAGTTGTATTTATTTTAGCTCCTCGCATAAATGCACTGGGGCGTTTGGGTAAAGCTGATGAGGCGGTACGTCTGCTTGCTACAAAAGATGAAAGGCTTGCATCTGAAATTGCCCGTAAACTTGATCAGGAAAATAAACGACGTAAACAGATTGATGAAAAGACACTCAACGAAGCTCTTGAACAAATGTCGGAAATTGTTGATATGAAACATGACAATGCAATCGTTCTTGCAGGCGAAGGATGGCATCAGGGAGTTATCGGTATTGTAGCCAGTCGTTTAGTTGAAAGATACCATTTACCTACAGTGATGATTTCATTACATGATGGTGAAGGAAAAGGTTCTGCTCGTTCTATTCCGGGATTCCATCTGTGCGAGGCATTAAAACAGTGTGAAGATCTTTTGATTCGCTATGGTGGACATAAATATGCAGCAGGTCTTTCTATAAAAACAGAAAATGTCGAAGAATTCCGCAAAAAATTTGTTGAAGTTTCAAATAGTACGTTATCAGATGATGATGTTGTTCCAAAACTCAATATTGATTTAGAGATTGAACTGACAGATATTGATGATAGCTTTATGGAGTCAATTGAAGACTTTGCTCCTTTTGGACCTCATAATATGCGTCCGATTTTTATGACCCGAAATTGTGAAGTTGTCGGGCAGCCGTATGTTGTCGGGAAAAATCATCTCAAAATGAAAGTTCGCAAAGGCGATGCGATGTTTGATGTTATCGGATTTGGTTTTGGGGATATGGCACGAGTGATTTCATCTAAGGGATGTTTGGTCGATATTGTCTATGTGATTGAATACAATACATATAACGACATCAAAAGAAAACAGATTAGACTAAAAGATATTAAATTAACTGTTGGGTCTATGCCGGCACTGTAAATAATTTGTTGATTAAATATGACAGTATTAGAAAAATATTATAACGGCGATAAACGGGCATTATCTAAAATTATTAGTTTTATTGAGAATCGTCAAGATGGATACCGCGAACTGCTTGGCAAACTATATGCGAAGTGCGGAAAGACTATTCGTATTGGAGTGACAGGAGATCGGAAGAGCGTCGTGTAGGGAAAGAGTGTAGATCTCGGTGGTCGCCGCATCATTAAAAAAAAAAATTATCTTTTTACCTTCTTTTTTTTTTTTTTTCACGCCCTTCCACTTGCATGTCTACACTCCCCCTCCCACCCCTCACCCCCCCCTCCCCCTCTCCGGTTCCCACTCCCCTC
>CAJVYT010000441.1 GCA_913009765.1 uncultured candidate division Zixibacteria bacterium | reverse complement strand
CCGGTGTCACTTGGCTTCCGGGTAGTTCTGAGGCAGGTTTTGGCATCTCAATCGATCCTGTATCCATGACCCTGAAATCTATGTTATCTCAGCCAGTGAGTGTATGGCATCAGGTTGACACACAGGGGAGTCCGGTCCGCGGATCACCGTAATCGCATAACAGACAGGCACGGATTGAGCACACTGTCCCCGAATTCCCATCCCCGAATTCCCAGGAGTGCTGAATCTTTGTCGCTTACAAATCATCTGATCGTTTTGGGATAACTTCGTTTGATATTTTTTTTATGTTATCTACCAAATTATCACTATTGTATTCATGCTTCGCGTAACACATTTTCAACAAATCACTCATGTCAGCTATTTCACCGGGCGTTGCAAAATCATATTTACACCGATTGCTTAGCAAATTTAAAATATCTAGTAAATATGGGGAGTTTCTTGGAAGATGAATTATGTAGTCTTTAAGGCGCTTTTCCCATTCCTTAGGCCTACCGAATATCAGTAATAATATCAACTCATGTTTAATTAGTTTGTTACTTTCATATTTAATTGCACCATACAATAGAGGCGCGCTTTTAGGGGAAAACAAATCATCCTTAAACAATTTAACAACAAAAACAGGATTGCATAGAATAATTCTTTTTATTTTCTCATCAATATTAACTTCACCAAAACCATCAAGTATAAACCCTAATCCATCAAAAGAAGCATGGTTATTTTTAGCCATAGTGGGTGATAGCGCAAACAATATCTTTGAGAATAATAACCACCCTCTTGTTATCTGCTTCAATAACCTTTTTTTTGCATCTGGTTCAATATAATCACTATTTCGCAAAGCTCTAGAACAAGCGCATATCTTTTGTTTTAAAATTAAAAATGTATACTGTTCAAGAATATTACATACATCTTGATTGTATGGCCTCTCAAAATTATAATCGCGATCTGCATATTTATCTTTCAAAGAATTGGGTAAGTTAGATTTTAGAACTTCGGAAGTAATTAGTTGTTTAGCTTTTTCGATATGTTCTTCTGATGGATTCCATTCCATTGCCTCTAATGGATTAAACGCGATAGTCAGTCCTGTTTTATTTTCAACAACATCACATTGCTTAGATAAGTCATTAGTAAGAACGTTAACTATATCTAAACTATTTCTATCGATGCCTGTGTAAAATTCTATAATCTCGGGAAAGTTAGCGTATATCTCATTACTTATTATGTAATTATAAAATTGTTTATTTGCATGCATTTGATTTGCAGCAAAATAATATACCCAGTACGCTGCTTTAAATCTAAATTTATCACCCCAGCTAACAATAATTCTGTTTTGTAACAGAACATCAAATACAATTATAATTTCCAGATAAAGCAGTTTCTCCTTGCAAAACGTATTTAATGTATTAACGAATTCATCTTTGCTAAAACTATAGACTTTCTTTCGAATTAATTCCTCACAAAAAAAACCAAGAACATGTTCACAATCTTTTACATCAGGCTTTGTTTTATAAGTTGGAAGCTCAACTAGATCGAATAAAACAAATAGAAACATTTCTATCATTTTTGTTCTATTGACAGGACTTTCATCAAAATGCTTTTCAGAAATCTTTAGTAGTGTGAGGCAATTTAATGGAGTTCTATGAATATTTAAAACATCTATATCTTTAACCAGTTTATTTAAAATAATATTTTCATCGCCAAGATTCCTCTTCACATTATATTCTGAAACTACTTTTCTTATACTATTGCGCGACAAAGCGGCCAACGTTAACTCTTTAAATTTTCTATCAATCCTTATACCTTGATCGGAATTTGGCCTAAAATCTCCTATAGTATTCATAACAATTAGCGGTATACCGGAATATGTATTACAAAGCCCTCTTAAGATTTTCATTGAACCGATCAGCGATGGTTTCCATGAATCCAAAATAATGCAATCGATTCTTGTTCTTGTGTTGTCAATATTTAGTTTTTTTAACTCTTTTTTTATTGTTTTTTCGATATCCATTTGGATATTGATTGTACTCATATCCAAATAAACCCATAAACTTTCATTTTTACATGCCTGCATAACTAAGTGATGCGATAGGCAAGTAAGACCAAATTGCGGTGGTGCGTTTATTATTGCTGAATAAGGACTAGTGACAAGACTATCAATTTCCACCTCTTCTTTTTTATCATTCCTGATATCATCATTAGAACTTTTAAGTTCATATATAATTGGATTAACCCAAACTTCAGGCTGATTTGAAAAAGTAGATAAGGCTTCATTTAAACGACCTGCCAATACATCAGCGATGTCGTATGAATTATCACCATGAGTATTTTGAAGTGGCATCTTATGTGCTACTTTTTCTCTAAAATAGATAGATAGGTGTTTTTTTAGCTTTTTTCCAAAGTCATCTTCTCCTACATATTCCGAATATAATCCACCCATATCTGATAATTTACTCTTAAACGCCATAACTTTTGCTAATTGATCAGGATCTATTTTTGTTGGATTTATTTTTTTGTTATTAAAATAAAACATAATTTCAACCCTTTCTTTACTCTCATACGCAAGATTGAATTCCTCCTCCGTACCTGATTCACTCGTTTTTGTTGGTGAGCCAAAACGAGCAAACATTATTCCAATAAATAATTGAAAATCATTTAACAACTGTTTATTTATAACGTGTTGAGGGCTTTCTCCAAAGCTAGGTCTAGCATCATTCTCCCATTTTCTCGATTCAATACGAAAGCCGAACTGCTTGCCTTCTATTTCATTGATCTCTTGAAAAACACGATCACAAATCTCTCTCTCTTTTGCCGTATCTTCTGGGGATGCTATAAAGCATTTATAAATTTTAACTTCTTCCATCTGTCTGTTCCTGTGTGATATAAATTTACTGTATTCTTTCATTTTTTTGATCGTCGCAGTAGGAATGCCGGTTACCCGACGCTCCCTGCACAGATCCCGGCGTGCGGTTTTCCCGCACCGGGCTCTTCAGTCATGCTCACTCGCGCAGAAGTGCAGTGACTCACGCAGGCCCCCGATTCATACCGCCCTGCGGGTTTGGTTTGGTTGGGTGCGGGAAAGGCGTATGCCTCAATACCCGCTTGACCCCCTCCCACGTCAGGTTGCGTCTTTGGCTCCGTCGATTCAACCACTTGTAGAGCAATTTAACCATCTCCCTGTAAAATATCCACAGCGATGTCATGCGCCCGATGACACGAAAGTAATTGTGGTGCCCTCGCACCTTGTGAATCATCGCCGGGATCAACATCGGTGATTCCCCCCCTCCGGGGGCGGGCCGGGGAGAGGGGGTCGAATCACAGTTTGCGTCCTCACAACAACGGGGCGGCGTTTCGGGCGCAATCGCCTATCGCCTTCGCCACTACGCCGATACGCTCACGCCCGCTCCGCCGGCACTCTCACCCCGCCTCGCGCAGGGTGCTGTCCGCGAGCGACGCCGCGGCCGCGTGGACTTGGGCAAGCCCGGCGCCCGCGCTCAGACACCGACGCCAGGTGCGCGCGCCGGACACCCCGTGGAACAACCCCAGCAGCGGCCGCAGCAGCACGCCGGCCGGGACCCCGCGCTCTTGTTGAGATTGTGCATAGGCGGCATAGTGCCGTAACACCT
>CAJVYT010000440.1 GCA_913009765.1 uncultured candidate division Zixibacteria bacterium | reverse complement strand
ACATTTACCGCAAAGGCAACTACTAAAAGAAGGGCAAACAATGGACCTAATAGGAGAAAGAATTTTAGCATTGAATCACCAATAACTTTTAAAAACGTCGGATCCGAGAGTGCCATCTCAGGGGCATGTGCCATCGTATGCCGCATAAGTTCCAATATGCTGTCTGATATATAAGGACCCATCATATAGATAGATAAAAAACCCAAGCAAAGAATAGCGGCAGCATTCAAGTCCATCGACTTGGCAACTTGCCCCTCATCACGTGCTTTCTCGCGGCGTCTCGACGACGCCCGTTCGGTTTTATCTTGAGAAGAGTCTTGTTCTGACATCTTTGCTTATGCCTTCCCTATTGAATAGAGTAATGTTCTCATACCGGTATCGAAATAATGCATGGACTGTTTGATTACATAAGTAAACATCGGGAGAGATAATCCCATCACTACTAACCCGACCGCAATTTTTATTGGCATCCCGACAAAAAACACATTCATTGTCGGCATTGTCTTTGATATTGATCCTAAAGCGATATCTGTGAGATAAAGAGTTATGACTACCGGAGCAGCTATCTTAAAAGCTATGACAAAAATATAGGCGGAATATTTTATCATCATCTCGCCTACTTCGCCGGTTATATGAAAATTACCCGGAGGGATAACAGTGAAACTTTCTACTAAGCCATTTATGATTAAATGATGTCCATTAATGCTGATAAAAAAGAGAAGTGCCAGCACATACCAAAATCGACCAATAATAGAAACCTGAGTTTGGTTTGTAGGGTCAAACACTTGAGCAAACATAAAACCGATTTGGTACCCGACAATTGTACCGGCGATAAGTACACCGTAAAAAATCATTCGAAATAACAGTCCAAGAATAAACCCGATTAAGATTTCATTAAACACCAAACCGGCAAGCTGCCAGGTTGATTTAATATCTGAAAAAATTTCAGGGTTTGGAATTGTTGAAGTAATAAGCAGTCCAAACATAATAATCAGACCGATTTTTATCAGTTTCGGTATCCCTTTATCGCTCAAAACCGGAGCCATGATAAAAAGACCGGATGTCCTGATAACTATGAGTAAAAAGATTATTATTTTATCAGAGCTAAAGTTTATAAATTCAAACAAGTCAAAATTCCTTAGAATACGGGTTATTCGACTATATGTATCACAAATCGTATGCCAAACGAATTAGCTCATTTTGTGAATCTTAACTTGTTGTATCGTTTGCGGTTAGGAGGTTATGGTTTTATGCGTTTTTGATTGAGAAACACTATTGTGGAAAAATTTACCAGCGATGTTGGAAAAAAGTTCAATTCTCTCATTATACTTGTTTCCATCAATTACCCGACCAATGTCGGTATCAATTCAAACATGTGCCGGGCAAAGTCTGTCGCCATATTTAGCATCCACGGCAAAAAGATAAGCAGTGCCAAAGCAACAGCGACAATTTTTGGGATAAATGTTAAAGTCATTTCCTGAATAGATGTTATCGCCTGAAATATAGAAATTGTCACACCAACAACTAATGCCGCAATAAGCAATGGAGATGAAATCAGAAGCACCATAGTAAGAGCTTCTCGACCGATAGTTATAACTGTTTGTGGGTTCATTTTTTTCTCTCCTATTTATAGATGGAATGATTCCACCAATGATTTTATGAGTAAATACCAGCCGTCTACTAAAACAAATAATAATATTTTAAACGGCAGTGATACAATAATCGGCGGTAACATCATCATACCCATCGACATTAAAACCGATGCAACAACCATATCAATAACTAAAAATGGAATGAACAAAATGAAAGCAATTTGAAATGCTGTCCGAAGTTCCGAAATTACATATCCCGGGATTAAAACATGCAGAGGTAAATCCTCCGGTGTATCAGGACGGTCGATTTTTGCAATATCTACAAACAAAGCAAGATCTTTTTCACGTGTTTGAGAAAGCATAAACTCTCTAAAGGGAGTCACTGCTTTATTAAACGCCTCCTCTTTATCTATTTTTTCTTCAAGATACGGCTTTATACCCTCAGTATATGATTTATCAATAACAGGTGACATCACAAAAAATGTAAGAATCAACGCCAAAGCGATAAGTAACTGCCCCGGCGGCATTTGCTGAATACCCATAGCCTGACGCAGAAATGATAACACAACTGTAAATCGAATAAACGATGTCACCATAATCAAAATAGAAGGTGCCAAAGTAAGCACTGTCATCATGATTACTATTTGCAGTGTCGTTGAGAGATCACCACTGTCAGCAGATTCACCTACCTCAATAGATACTTTTGGGAGAGTTTGTGCAGCAAGCTGTATTGAACTGAGCACTATTAAACTTGAGGCTGAGATAAAAAGTCTCAGAAACTTTTTCATATCCTATATCTTTCTCTGTGTGACATCCATGTCACCGGCAAAATCCAATTTGCCGAAATTAATTTTTATCCTTCAGCTTTTTGAGCCGATTGTAACGGTAATAATGATTTTAACTTATGTGTTTTAGCTATTGCTTTAATCTTAACCGACGCAGAGTTTAACATATTTTGAAACATATCCGGTTCTATCTCAACATCAATTTCTCTCATGATTTCTTTTGTTTCATCCGAATCCATTTCAGTTAACATAGAAATCTGATTTTCTGTTGATGCGACCAGTACCGATTTGCCTGCTACCCGAATAATGGATATTGTTTTTTTCGGACCGATATATGTTGTCTCTAACACTTCTAATATATTATTTTTCTTATTGCCTGAATATTTTTTACCCATCATACGCTTGAGTATAAACAGACCAAGATATATAGCGAGTATTACAACAGCCAAAGCACCGCCGACTTTCAGTAATGACGGCATTGTTGACGCTGCGAAACCATTATATGAAGACTGTTCTGAATCTGCGTGAGTCTTTTGGACAGTACTTGTTTGAACAATACTTTCATTGTCGGCTGCTGCCTGACCGGAGTTAATTACAAGTATTCCAATTAAGGCAAACACAATTATTATCATTACAATAAATTGTGATTTTTTGGGAAAATTATTTTTCTTCACCTAAAGCCTTTAATCTTTCTTCCGGTGTTAACAACTGAGTGATACGAACACCAAAATTTTCATCGATAACAACGACCTCACCTTTGGCAACAACTCTCTGATTAACCAATAAATCAACCGGTTCACCGGCAAGTTTCGCAAGCTCTACAATAGAACCGGGACCCAATGCCAAAATATTTGATATCGACATTTTGGTTCTGCCAAGCTCAATAGCAATCGGCAAATTCACATCCAAAAGCATATCTATATTTTTTGTTTCCTCTATCGTGGCTGGCTCTGACAAATGCTGAAATTCAACATTTGAAACTGACTGTGGCTCTTTTGCCGGAAATTCAATGTCACCAAGTTCAGCTTTCCCGTCATCTTCGGGAAGATCTTCAAGCATCAGATCGGAAGAGCGTCGTGTAGGGAAAGAGTGTAGATCTCGGTGGTCGCCGTATCATTAAAAAAAAAAAAAATACAAAAAATAAAAACAACAAAAAAAATACAAAAAAAAATAAAAAATAATACAACAAAAAAACAACCGACCAGCCCTCATATCACGATTCAATCACATGCACACACCACACACACACATCA
>CAJVYT010000439.1 GCA_913009765.1 uncultured candidate division Zixibacteria bacterium | reverse complement strand
ATATCAGGGGTTATTGACCCACGCTCATTAATAATCTTTGACAATGTTTTCCTCGAAACGCCGAGAATAGAGGACAATTCAGTAATTGTTATAGAGAGCGGCGCAAGATAGTCTTCTTTTATGATTTTCCCTGGATGAGTTGGTTTCCTTAGTATTTTTTTCATGGAATTCTCCTCGTTAATGATAATCGTCATAATCGACAATATAGGCATCCCCATCGACGAACTCGAAAAACACCCGCCAGTTTCCAGATACATTGACCGCATACTGTCCTTGTTTATCTCCGGTCAATTTATGGAGATTTGAACCGGGGTAATTCATATCTCGAATGTCATCAGCTGCATTTAAACGATCGAGTATTCTTTCAAGTCGATCAGCATGTTCAGGCCTGATTCCTTTTTTCTTGCCAGTATAAAAAAAATTTTTCAACCCCTTGTGTTTAAATGATTTAACCATAGATAGATTGTAACCGACATGGTTACGCAAGTCAATTCGGAAAATTTTGCACTTGGCTACAGCGAACCCTGAAACCCCGCAGTGAGCATTTGGTGGCGCCTGCGGGTTGATAATTTTTAAAAATGAGCATATTCCAGAGCATTACGGCCAGTGATTCCAGAAGAATCCAGCCACAGGAAAACGAGCAAAAACGCGAAAACGGGGCCGCCATTGCAAAATGGCAACAACTTGAAACCATCAATAGTAATATTGGGCTGGCATGGTCTCGCGGAATGGCTGCAAGAGCACCTATTGCATTAAATTTGCAGTTTAAAAAAAGGCAATACGCTTAACATCTCAAAAATACAACTTTTTCTGACACTGATTCACCGTGTTGTCCAGAGGAACTTATGGGGAGTTGCCAGATCCTAGGCATGGCCGTATGCATACGGCCAAATATATTTTATGTCAGGTTATTTAACTGTTTAAGATCGTCACCACCCCCTTCCACTTCTCCTGGAAATTTCCTTATCATTGTCATTGACGCAAGCCCTCAATGTGTATATTATTAAAAAATAATACACACTGAACACTTCAGGAGAAAATAATGAGAACCAATATTGTGGTTGATGACGACTTAATGGCTGAAGCAATTAAACTAACAAACATTAAAACCAAAAAGGGGGTTGTGGATCAAGCGCTGAAATTGCTCGTCCAGGTCAAAAGACAAGAAAAAATTCGGAAGCTTAGGGGAAAGTTAAAATGGGAAGGCGACTTATCCGAGATGAGGGTTGATTAATGGTCATAGTCGACTCCTCGGTTTGGGTAAATTATTTCAATGGCACCACTACCTGGCAAGTTGAAATCCTTGACCAAATGCTACAACAAATACCGGTACTTACAGGGGACTTAATTCTCATCGAAGTATTACAGGGGTTTCGTATCGACAAAGATTTTAGAAAAGCAAAAAAAGTAATGAGCATACTTCCCTGTAAAAAGATGGTTGGCCCCAGCATTGCCATTCAAGGTGCTGAAAACTATCGAAAGTTAAGGAAAAAAGGGATTACGGTAAGAAAAACCATCGATGTAATCATTGGAACATTTTGTATAACAGAAAATATTCCATTATTACATGATGACAAAGATTTTGACACTATGGCAGAACATTTAGGCTTAAAAACCATATCAAAAGCTATTGTGCAATAAATGCGGAGGCTTCGGTGTATCTATTCGGGCTATCCTGGGCACGGCCGTATGCATACGGCCAAATATACTTTATCCTGAATCCGTGACGGCTTGCGGTGATGTTCCATGAATAACGCCGCCCTGCGGGGCGCCCGATAATGGCGCATCTGCTGCGTTAGCAACTCGTTGATATCACACCAGGATAATCAACATCGTTGCCGCCTTGCATCTGCACCGTTCTCGAACGCTCACGGATCCAGGTTTATGCCAAGTTATTTAACTGTTTAGGATGTCCCCCCATTTCGGATGATAAAAAAACAGAAAGCTTCTTTTTATTGTGATTTTTTCACGAATACAGGTTTCTCTTGCCGCATTTTCTTGTCGCCGTTGCCTTTTTAGTTTTATCAGCATCAAGTCGATTTATTTTTTTTGTTTCTTGCTGTAAAAATGATCTGGTAGGGAGGATCACCTGCGGCCATGGCCCTCTTGATGTTACAGTAATTATAAATTCACGGGCTGCACTGTACAGCAAGGAAGCACCGGTTACCTTGAGCAGTTTCTCTCGATCCGGAAAATTTTCATCAACCGTAAACAAACCTACCGTTATCAGGCGGATAGAATAAGGAATCCTTGAATCTTCATCCTCTGGCTCGGCAATGATCTCTAACGCAACTTGATAGATACCATTTTCTTCATCGTGTTTAACTGTTGTTCGTACCTCAAAATGTGGGCTGACCTTTTGGGATGACGGCTCATATTCTGCATCTGCAGCTACCTGGACAAACGGGAAAAAATATTTTTTCAGCTCTAACGGCGGCACGCTGGTCATCCTACACAACCCTCCAGTTCGTTATCAGAATGATACGTTTCAGCCACCACGCCTCTACGCCAATCTTGCAACTGGTCAGGTTTTGCTTCTGTTTTTAATACCTTGAACCATTGCTGCACCTGTTCTTCTTTAGGGACAACCTGAACATCTATCTTGCCGTCCAATGCCTGAACAAGCTTTGTCATCGAAGCCAATGTAAAATTAGCATTTCCCCGGAATATCTTGGTGATATATGCCTGAGATGTTCCAAGGCGTTGAGCCAGCTCTTTCTTGGTTACCTTTCGATACTTCATGAGTTGATAAAGCTTGGTGGTAAAATCAAGAATATTTTTTTCCGTCCAATACGCATCGTCGTTTTCTGCTGCTACCCATAGATCTGCGAATGAAGAATATTTACTCATCTTTCACATCCTCCTGGATCGTAATATCATTACCGGCCACTGCTTTTTCATATGTTTCTTTGGCAGTAATGGCCGCTGCAATATATTTCTTAGGTGTTTTTTGTGATTTTTTCATAAATACAGTGATGCAAATTACTACCTTCCTCTCTGCCGGCGAATAAAACCAGAGCAGTCGTAACCTGCCGGCTATAAATTCATTAATTGCATGTTTATCGTTTACCCTGTGACATATATCTTTTGATAATAAACGAGGGCCGCCCTGGGATCTAGCCGAATTATCAATAATCGCCAAAAGCCTTCGGACAGACGCCTGATAGCTCTGTGGTAGAGTTTCAAGCTCCTCAAGTAATGGACATGATCCGTCAGCATTACCCAATGCGTAAAACGCCCAGGCGTCTTTTCTTATCGGTAGAAGTATCAAACCTCTTAACCTTCAGGTTAAGTTCAAATCCGTTAAATGTCAATCCACAAGATATTGTGGTGTCGATTGCATGTATTATGCTAAATGATAAACTTTGCGTCCATTATCCGGACAAAATCGCTGGTCAACGTGGTCGCGTGGTCGCCTGCAATAGGGGGGACGTAGGGGGGGGACGTTCATGATTTCATGCTTTTCCTGTCATTCAAAGAGTAATTCTGTTTTTGAACAAGAGATCGGAAGAGCACACGTCTGAACTCCAGTCACACTGATATATCTCGTATGCCGTCTTCTGCTTGAAAAAAAAAAAAACAAAAGATCAAACGATCAATCAGAAGAACTCATAGTCACAGTGAGCATAAAGCTC
>CAJVYT010000438.1 GCA_913009765.1 uncultured candidate division Zixibacteria bacterium | reverse complement strand
TATGTGATTGCTATTAGTTCTCTGGTCATCTGGCTATGATGTTGATTTTTTTTTTTTTTTTTTTTTCAAGCAGAAGACGGCATACGAGATATATCAGTGTGACTGGAGTTCAGACGTGTGCTCTTCCGATCTCAATTCTTCGACTACCGCAATGCCGTGGTTTTTGGCAATGGCGGTAGAGATTTTATGAAGATAGTCATACCTTTTATCTGCAATCCGTTTATGGATTCGGTTGATCTTCTGTTTTTGCTTATAGAAATTCTTAGAACACTTTGTCTTGTCCCCTTTGTATCTCGGGTGCTGTTTTCTATCGGATACCCGCTGAGCTTTGAGGAGTCTTTTCTCTAATTTATAAAAATCAAGAGGTGTGAAATAGTATCCGTTTGATAGAGTGACTATCTTTTTTACTCCTGCGTCTATACCTACAGCAGGATAATGATTAAGCTCAGGCTGATCGATTTCTATCTTTGTCATGATACTGACATACCAACCGTCGGCATACTGCTTTACGGTTACATATTTTGGTTTTCCGGCTATATTTCTCGACTTAAAAAACCTGACCCAGCCTATTTTTGGAAGAAAAACTCTGCTTCCCTCGATCTTACAATCCTGGGGATAGCGAAAACTGTTGTTATTCTTATACTTTCTCTTGAATTTTGGAAAGCAGATACCGTTACCCTTTGTGAAGGCTGATTTTATAGCTTTGTCCAAGTCTTTCAACTTTTGCTGCAATATCTGAGAGTGTGCTTCTTTGAGAAACGACAACTCATCCGTTTTCTTCCAGAATGTAAGCATCTTTGCCAAATCAACGTAGCTTGGCAGGTAAGGCTGTTGTCTGTAATGAACAGGAATATTTTTATTGATTATCTTTTCTGTCTTTTGATTATTAAGCCGGTCTTTTATCAGAGCCAATGCTATGTTCCAAACAAATCTGCATGAGCCTGAGAACTGTCTGAACTTATGTTCTATCTCATCATTGGTCTTTAACTTAAATTGATATGCTTGAAAAACAATCATATTTATATAGAAAACCAGAGGTATCCCGCTACATCCTCTCCCTGAAGAAAGAGGTATTGCGAGAGGGATTTGATAATGACTTCTTTGCTTGAAACATAATTCTTTTCTTTACCCATAAACACCTCCTAAAAATTGTGACTAATTCGCAATTAGTTTTTTCCGCACTCTTTCCTGTTTTTTGAAATACTTCCAACCGGTTTTGGCAATATCAAATCGATTGTTTGCCTTGACCCAGTTAATTACCTTAAAAAAACGCCTTGCAATTTCGCTTTTTGACATCCCTTTTGGATCATAATAAAGATTTTTTCCTGTTTTCTCGTACACATACTTGGCATAAGCGTTCTCTAATCTACTCTGAAGCGGCTCGCCGATAGCCTTGCGGTTGACGGCATATCCGGCCTTTGAAAGAGCCTCCGCTATACCATTATTGACAAAACCAGGGCATATATCGACCTTGCATGCAGCGGGAACAAACAGATCATGAGCGAGAAAATCAACAACCCGTCTGCCGGATTCAGCAAGGTATGCCTGACTGATAAACATAGCCGGTTGAAAATACTGCACCGGGACTTCTACAAATGAGGTTTCGTTAGTTTGCAAATTGTGAATACCGAAAACAACGCCGAGAAGGGGAAACCCCCACCCGGCATCATCTATAAGAAGGGCAGTTATGGATTTATCTACTTTGTCTTTCATAATCTATATGATAAGTCTATTTTAGAGAAAGTCAAGGGTAAAGTTGATATTTATTATGGGTTATCAACTATAATCTCTATTTTGCCATTGCTATTTTGTCATTTGATTTTTTGGCGTCTTGAATCGTCTTTATTTCCATCAGAATGATATTCCTTTCTGAAAATAGCTTACGATCCACTGGTTTATCTTTTAATGGGTATATTTCCCGTAGCCGATGCTCAATTCCATCTGCTAATTCTTTTCCCAAATAATCGCCAAAAAACTCCGTTGCTTGTTTTGCTGCTACATTAATAGGCATAGCACCCTTATACGGTCTATTTACTATGCAGGCATTGAAAATATCAACAATGTGAAGCATTGCGGCCTCTATCGGAATATCGGTAATTCTGTAATACCCCTTGCCATCAGGGCGTTCATGATGCAAATATATAATGTCATAGACAGATGGATTGCCTGATTTATAATTCCTATTGAAATTACAGTTCTTTAATATTTCTATACCATCACCCGGATGTGAGTAAATTGATTTCCAATCCTCTTTTGTAAGTATTTTGTATGGAGTGGTAAACAATCTGTCTTTCCATTTGAGTTTGCCTATATCATGCAGTTCGGCAGCAAGAACGGCATACTTAGGATCGCCGCCCTTAAATTCTATCAAATCATAGAAGTAGGCTGCGAATACAGCTGTATTTTGACAATGCCTAACTACCTGATCTTCTTTAAGCTTATTGATTTTGATGCCGAATAACTCCATAATGTATTGCTCCTTGCGGATAATTGAGTGAATTTTCCTATATATCTTTTTCTTTGTGATTTCCCCTGCAATATCAGGAACTTTTGCCTGGTATTGCAACCTTGCCGTTTCCGACAAGGGTTTTAGGACGAAATCTGGGATGTTTGCCTTTTGACTACTTTGGCATTTGAATTGGAATTCTTTAGATATATCCGCCGTTTCTCGGCCAACCAGCCGTTGCAAGCAACTCTTGCGGCAATATAAAGCCAAAGTAAAGAGAAAGCGGGCACTATAAGAAACATAATAATGGTCAATGTAGTGGCCGTACGTTGTATTATTACCGGATTCATAAAACCTCCTGATCGGTTTTCTGCTTTTTAATTTTAGCCTTAAATGTCTTCCTTCTTTCTTTATCTTCTTCTTTGGCCTCGGTAAGCTCTTCCTCTGTCATTAAGCCGCGCGGTTTCCTGTATTCCATATTTGCTATCTCGCAGGTTTCTTTGGCAATATCGCTTAACTTCAATAACGCATCGCGCCAACCCACAAGCAAAGGAACGACAGTTTTAGAATCACGGCTGACTCTGTCAAGCAGCCTTTTTGCAGCCATCTCCATCTGTTGAGCTATATCAAGTGCAGCCCTGGTATCACTGTTTTCCTGCAATAAAACTCTTGAGTTACGGTCTATAGACATCTGAATTTTTTTGTAAACCGTTCTCCTTATATATCCAGGCAATGTTCCGGATATTTTCACAACAACCTCTTCCGGTATTTTATCCGGATAACCTCGATCCCAAATGTGATCAGTCATAAAACCTCCTAAAAAAATCTCTCTATATACCTTATATGCAGGGGGTTGAAAAAATGTAATTTTCACAACTTTGACAAAATGTAAAAAATATATTCAAATAGCAGCTTGACATCCTCCTCTCCCTAAAAGAAATGCTCTTGCGGAAAGAGATCGGTAACTGCCATCTTTCTCGCCTCATCTCACCTTACCTTACCAAAAACCACCGTCATAGACGGCATTTCCACTGTCTGTGGCAGTATCGGAAAGCATTCGGAAGCAAAAAAGGACTCCAAACTTGACTTTTGAGAGATACCGACTTATAGATTGGTTAGGAGGCAAAAAGATGAACAGTGAAGAAAGACTGGCATTGGCACAAAAGGGCATCGAACCTTATGCAAGCAGATA
>CAJVYT010000437.1 GCA_913009765.1 uncultured candidate division Zixibacteria bacterium | reverse complement strand
ACTAAATGAAAATAAGAAAAAAACTATCCAAAACACAGATGTTATTGATGATATACGACAAGAAATCAAAAGACTTGAATCTGAACAATAAACTATGCTAAATATCAAACTACAAAATCTTCCTCCATTTGCAAAACTATTTGTCGGTATGACAACCGTCCTTATGCTGTGCGTTGTGCTTTGGTCAATGTATATATTCACTATAGATAAAGGGTTTGAAAGTGCAGGAGGTGATGATGGTATGCCAGCTTTCTACCTTCCTGACGATGCAAATCAACAAGAAGTTGATTTATTTTTAGCAAGAGAAAAAATTCATCAACTTAGACTAAATGCAGGACTTGCTCATACTCATATCAACGGACAGACACTTTTGTATTTTGTCTTAGGATTTTTGTTTCTATTCACATCTACAAAAGATAAAATAAAAAAATATGTTTATTGGCTGTTTGGTATTACCGTGTTTGTGCATACAGTCGGATTAACGGGTGCAGGATTCTTTTCGATTTTTGATGATTTACTGGCACTAAGCGGAGTGGCATTATTGGTTATTATTCCGTATATGTGTTTTTTGATAATTATAGATTTGTTTAAACTGTCTGAGCCTCAACATGAACAATAATTTCGGAATTGTAATTCACGGTGGTGCGGGGACTATTCTACGAGAAAAACTCTCACCTAAACTTGAAAAAGAATTCCGTGCAGCACTAACACTTTCTATTAGATCAGGATACAATAATTTAAAAGATGGCGGAGCCTCTCTTGATGCTGTCCAAGCTGCTGTCGTTGTTATGGAAGATTCCGAATTATTCAACGCCGGCAAAGGTGCGGTCTTTACCCACGACGAAACCAACGAAATGGATAGCTCTATCATGTGTGGTAAGACTCATGCCTGCGGATGCGGGACACTTCTTCGTCATATTAAGAACCCTATAATATTCGCTCGTACAGTTATGGAAAAATCTGAGCATGTACTGCTTGCATCAGATGGTGCCGAACAATTTGCCAAACAACATAACATTGAACTGGTTGATGTAAAATATTTTCACACCAAACGAAGATGGTTCCAACTACAAGTTGCTAAAAATAATGATACCGAAAAAGCTATCTTAGACCACGACGGTGACAACAGCAAACATGGAACTGTCGGTGCTGTTGCTTTGGATAAAGACGGCAACCTTGCGGCAGCGACCTCATCGGGAGGCATGACAAATAAAAAATATAACCGTATCGGTGATACTCCTATGATAGGTGCGGGAACTTATGCAGACAATGCAACCTGTGCGGTTTCAACAACCGGACATGGTGAATATTTTATGCGTCTTGTTACTGCCAAAGATATTTCTGATATGATGAATTATAAAAATCTTACAATTGCTGATGCTGCAAATGAAGCAATTTTTAAATTGTCGGCAATAGATGGTTCCGGTGGTATTATTGCGATTGATAAAGATGGTAATATTGCAATGCCGATGAACACGCCGGGGATGTATCGGGCATCAATTTCAAACGGAGACAAAGAACCATCAGTGAAAATTTTTGTAGAAGAAAAATAAGGAACATACTTCGACAAGCTCAGCATGACATATTTCAATTTGTCACCCTGAGTCTGTCGAAGGGTTCTCCTTAAGATAGAAAAGTAGGTCAGGTCTCCCCGAGACCTGACAAGACTCGGTTTCTGCTTTCGCAGGAATGACATTGAAAGAAACAGTATGTCAGATGATTATAGAAAATATTTAGAACCGGAAATTGTATCCAAACTTAAAGGGATGGACCTCAAGGCACGATTAGTTGTCGAGGGGTTTATCGCCGGTATGCATAAATCGCCCTATCATGGGTTCTCGGTTGAGTTCGCCGAACACCGTCAATATATGCCGGGAGATAATATTTCCGATATCGATTGGAAAGTTTTCGCCAAGTCCGACCGTTATTATATTAAACAGTATGAAGAGGAAACCAATCTGAAGGCGTATCTTCTTTTGGATTGTTCAAAATCGATGGCGTATACATCTGATGAAAATCGGGTACATAAGCTCGACTACGCCGGTATGTTGTCGGGAGCGTTGTCATATATGCTTTTGAAACAGCGTGATGCGGTCGGGATGGTGACCTTTGATGAGAAGATTCGTCAGTATATTCCACCCCGTTCTAAAAAAGGACATCTGCATATTCTGCTCAATGAGATAGCCAAACAGGTTCCTTCGGAGTCGACCGATATCTCAGCAGCTCTGCATGAAATGGCGGAACGTATTAAACGCAGGGGTTTGATAATTTTGATGTCGGATTTACTTGATGAACCGGAAAAGATATTGTCTGGGCTGAAACATTTTAGATATAACAATCACGAAGTTATAGTCTTTCATATTTTAGACCCACGCGAACGGGACTTTGCATTCTCAAAAGAAGCAATTTTTAAAGATATGGAAACTGGCGAAGAAATTACAACTTTACCGTATCAAATCAAAAAAGATTTTGCCTCGCAAGTACAAGAATTCTCAGACAAAATCGCAACGACCTGCCGAGCAAGCAATATCGACTATGTTCCGATAGATACATCGATGCCGTTTGACAAGGCATTGTATGCTTTTTTGTCCAAACGAGCAAGATTGGTGTAGGATATTTGAATGTCAGAAAATAATTTCCTACCTGAAAAGATATTAAAAAAAGAATGGATTACGACTTATTGGGAACAACATCGTATACTTCTTAATGAAATTTATAATTTAAATTCTTACTTGCATATATGCGAAAGGTTAAAAGACTTTCCATTTTATTTATTTACGGAACCTTCAACTAACATTTGGGATTATTTTTTTAGAGGTTCATATCATTCACTTGTTTTAATTATCAATAAAATTAGTTTAGACCGTAGAAAAGATGTTTTTACATTAGATAATTTTAGAGAAAATATTGAAAATAAATTCATAAAAGAATCTAATAAACAGATTTTTATTAGGGGCTATAAAAAAATAGATTTTTATAATAGACTTGAACCATATAAAAATATTCTTGAAAATGAAAGACACATAAATATTGCTCATCTTAATAAAAATAAAACTCAAAATACACATTATGATGGTTCTATTACTGCTCCAATAATTAATCAAAAATTGAAACAGGTAAATAGTTTAATCAATGAATATTTTCATTTTCTAAGTTTAGGCATAGATTGGGCAGAAACACATAGACAATATATTGACAAATCATTCTTTACTTTTCAAAGTACAAATTTTAAATCTGATATAGAAGAATTATTAGATTTAGTTGCTAAAAACAGCTATCTATTAAATATGCCTGAAAAAGAACCTGCTGTCTGGGATTTGAAAAAAGAAGAATTATCAACTGATGAACTAATGATATTTAATAAATATAGACAAAAATTCAATCTTCCTGAATTATAGCCTTTAAACAACCTTTTTTCTACTAAATGACATTTCTGTACTCTTATTGAGTACATTTGTACTACATATTAGTACAATTAACACTTGACAGCCGTACTCTTTTATAGTACGTTTGTACTACTTATGAGTACAGAAGATAAAAGACAAAAAAGTTTAGGTGAAGCATTATTCCCCAAAATTAAAGATCGGAAGAGCACACGTCTGAACTCCAGTCACACTGATATATCTCGTATGCCGTCTTCTGCTTGA
>CAJVYT010000436.1 GCA_913009765.1 uncultured candidate division Zixibacteria bacterium | reverse complement strand
CTGAGACGGATTTGTCTTAGAAATTCAATAGCTTCGTCCTGACTCATCTCTGATATAGATTGAGAGGATAAATCCTTTATCATACTCATAGAGATTCTCCTATTTTATTAGCCTTGGCAAGAGTAGGTAATATCTTATGTGGTTTTGCAGCTCCTTCAAGGATGATACCAATTACTACTTGACCATGAAGTTCGATTAAGTCAAGTAGGTCATCAAGAAGAATTGAGATTACTGCTCTTTTTATACCATAGGTACCGAACAGTTTATTAATGCGCTGTTGCTGTTCGTCAGTGATTTCAATACTTAGGCGAGGTTTGTAGCCAGTGTTTTGTTTGAAGGAGTTCATTTAGGCTCCTTTATAGGATGATATTGATTTATGCTGTCCCATAGGATTATCTCTTCTTCGGTTTTATTTTTTCTAGATAAATAGAAATCTACTGTGCGTCTCATTAGATTAAACTCAGTCTCATTCATCTGTATTTCATAGGTTATTTTTTCATTCCTTCTAACTCTCATTTTAAATCTCCTTACATTCATCTAAATACATCTTAACAAGTTCTTGTTGCTTATTAGTTATTATCATTTCATGGAGTTCTGCTAATGAAGTTATTTCATATCCATTGAAGAAAAAGGATATTTCTTCTACTTGAAAAGTCTCCGGAGTTCCAGTGGCGTCGTCGGCTGGTTCATAGTAGGTCCCTGTAATTTCTATGTCTAAAGTTATCTGCATGGTAATTACCTATTGAGAATGTTATTAGTTTTCTATATCCTACAGGAAAGGCTAATAGTAAAATAGATATAATAATGATAGCTGGTGTACTCAATATGATAAAGAATATAATCGCCCATATAGGAATCACTACAAAATTCTCTTTATACATTCTAAGGTATCCTCCGCAAATATATTTGAGTTGTTTAGTTGATCATATGCCTTTTTAGCGCAGCACATATGCACAATTCGTTCATAGCCGTCTGGACCTCTGACTAATCCATAATGGTCATTGAATAGTGGACGACCACATACCCAGCAAAAATTTATTCTAGGGATTTTTGGGTCTGGAGGTTGATTAGTCATTTGATTTGGTCGTATAAGACTCTTATCTCTAATCGCTTCAACTTTGTTATATGCTATAATTCATAGTCATGTTTAGTCGCCAAGTCTTTTAATTCTTGCGCTTTCCCCAAGAAGTGACTTTCATCATAGGCCGCGACTTCTGACGGCAGGTCTCGCTCTGTATTCGCTACTTTCATAGCTTCGATTTCCGCTTGTATTGCCAAAATGAATGCCAATCTTTTAATATCATATGTTGTCATTAGTCCTCCATGATGAGTAATAGCAGCAATTTACTGTAAATTCTCTTCTTTGTCTTTATATACTTTCATTCTAGGTCCTTTCTATATGCTTATATGTCTATTATAATTAAACTTTAATAACATATTTATATGCTCCCATTTTACATTCACTACATTCCTTGTAATCATAATTATCGCAAAGATTTCTAAGGCTATAGGTTTTTTTAGAAAAGAAGCACTTTTTGATCGTACCATCAACTCCAACATAGATCTTTTTGCACTGCTTCTTTTTTGGTTGAGGACCAAGTATTTCAATCCCATCTTTTACTGGGAGTGGATGTTGTTTAGGTACACCTTGCCCAAAGCCCATGTCCCACATTGATCCGATCATATAGTGATGATTTAGATTTCCGGACTTAATCATTTGGCCTATATAGTTATCAATTTCCAAAAGCTTCTTTTTAGAAATTTCACGCAAAATAAATATGTGTGTTACTTTCGAGGCTGGAACATCCGGCATAATAATATCTTGAGTTATTGTTTCCTTGTGGCAAATGTTAAAGTAATCAACGGCAGGTATCTTTCTGGAAACTTTCAACATATTCGCATCTGTATTAAGGTGCAGTGGTACTTTTAATCGTCGCGCCATAGTAACACATCTTGCGAGGTTAGAATGATATAGTGGTTCACCAAGACCATATAAAGCAATATTGGATACGGGATAATCGACAAGTACCTTTAAAACAGTATTAAGCAACTCAAAATCCATTTCCTTTATTGTGCCATCCTGACGACAAGTTTTGTTCCAACAAACGCACTTAGTATTTTGGCACCCTTTTAAAACTTCAAGGTTCACATTCCATTGCTCTTCCATAATTTTCCTCATTAAAAGCGGCATTGTTGCTACTATCTGTTTTCGCTTAAGGGGCTAACAACACCACAGGTTAGAATTGTTATAGGTTGAAATTACTACCAAGAACAGTCGTCGCCATACTCCCCGCCACTTAGCGTAGCACTAAATCTAATAGAAATAATCCATTTCACAGTTATCACCTCCTTTTGTTTCGTTAGGGTTAAAATTTAGTCTGCTCGATTAGACCAGCGTCTGCCATCTATATAATGTGTCATTGCGCCAATGAACCCTACGAAAAACATTTGGTATCGCACCGGTTTCGGCCACGCTTCCCTATCCGGCTTTTCTCCGGAAAATCATCATGGCGTCCTCCTCTTTTTTTCCGCGGGGCATATTTGTTTCCTATACTCACATTAAACATGGCGCCTGTTATATTGTCAAGCTTTTTTGTTCTTATTTTCTTCTTGACATTTTCCACCACCACGCTATTATAAGACATGACTAGCATAAAATATCAAATCGCGACAGAGGCAGAAATCACTACCCGATACCTCGATTATCTCCTGACCGGGCGCAGAAATGCGGGGCTGAACGCCGCGCTCCGCATCGCCGAGGTTACAGGTACCAGGGCGTCTATATGGATGCGCGGCCGGAATAAGGTGCGGCGGCGCAAGGCGGTTGAAAGGGAAATCAAAAGAAGAATCGGGCGGTTATAATTCTAATCCCAGAGGAGGAAGATCATGGCTTATTTCTCGAACGGAAGTGAAGGCGAGGTACTTGATGAGCAGTGCGTCAAATGTTTGCCGTACGACCCCTGCCCGATTGCATTGGTCCAGTTGGAATATAATTACACTCAATGTTCCGCCGGGCAAGAGAAGATGAGAGAGCTCATGAATTGTCTTGTGGACGAAAAAGGTAATTGCAGAATGAAGAGATACGTCAAGCCACGGCTTCAAAATAAGCGGTCTCGACCAGATCGTTCGGCATTAAAGCGTCAGCTTGTGTTCGGCGACCAAGAGCAGATAAGCGCACTCAAGGAGAAGGATCATGGATAATTTTTTAACGACATTGTATTTCGAATATTTTGAATCTATCAAAGAGGAAGAAAGGCTGAGGAATATTCACGACTTTGATAGCGACAATGCCAACATAAGGAATGACCAGAAGATATCCGACGCCAGCGGATACAGCAAAAAGATTCAGAAATTAATAAAAACCTATCTTGCCCATTTGGGGCTATAGAGCTTTGGATGAAAACATCTTATTTCGCAAAATACAAAGGCAACAGGGGCGTAAGCATCGCGAGGTCAACTCCTTCCTGGTTTACCGGTAAGCGGTATTCTCCCTTGATGCCGCCTTGGGATTTAATCAAAGGCTATAAAAACGGAGCTGTATCGGAAGAAGAGTACAGATCGGAAGAGCACACGTCTGAACTCCAGTCACACTGATATATCTCGTATGCCGTCTTCTGCTTGAAAAAAAAAAAAGAAAAAAAGAGAAAAAAAAAACAATAAAACATA
>CAJVYT010000435.1 GCA_913009765.1 uncultured candidate division Zixibacteria bacterium | reverse complement strand
ACGGCATACGAGATATATCAGTGTGACTGGAGTTCAGACGTGTGCTCTTCCGATCTCGCTGTTCTGCCAAAAGCGTATCTGCGGTATACTGGGTCAGCATCAGTCCAGAAAACATTCCGGCTCCTTTGGTAAGAAACGGCGGAAGCCCGACTGACAGAGCCGGATTGTTCAAACGATTCATGCGACGTTCTGATAAAAGCGACACTATCGTAATTGCAATGCCTGCCATATCCATCGGAAGAGCCACCGGGGTTCCTTGGAAATTTGCTCCTGAAATCTGTAAATCTTCATCGGGGAAAAAGACAGGGTTATCCCCTACACCGTTGAGTTCAATTTCAACTTGTGACTGAGCATACCCCAAAGCATCATGAGCCGCTCCGATAACTTGCGGAGTCGAACGCATTGAGTATGCATCCTGTACTTTGCATTGAATCTTCTCATTTTGCAAATCTCCACCCTCGACAATTTTGCGAATTGCTTCTGCCGAACGAACCGCTCCAGAAAAACCGCGTACTTGATGCAGTTTTGCCGTGTATGGTTTCATATTTGCTTTGAGAGCTTCAAGCGACATGGCAGCACCAATCTCGGCTTGTTTAAGCCAACGTTTGGCATCAAAAAGAAATATCGCACTCATCGCCGTTAAAACATTAGAACCGTTTATTGTTGCCAGACCATCTCGAGCCTGCAGACCCGGGATTTTTATACCTGCTCTATCCATAGCATCTTTACCGCTCAGCAGTTCGTCTTTGTAGTATGCCTTTCCCTCACCCATCATGAGCAGAGCTATCTGTGACATCGGAGCCAAATCACCGCAGGCACCAACAGAACCTTTTTGACAAACGTACGGAGTGACACCTTTGTTAAGCATCTCAATTAAAGTTTGGGTAATAATCGGACGGACACCGGAGTTTCCATGGGCATGCACGTTGATACGTCCCGCCATTGCACCGCGGACATATTCTATCGGTGCCGGGTCGCCAATTCCTGCCGAATGATTATAGATAATATATTTTTGGAAATCTTTGACTTGGTCATCATCTAAGACGACTTCGGAAAACTCACCGATACCGGTATTGACACCATACATAATTTCTTTAGCATCAATTTTTTTTTCAACCATCGCCCGACATTTTTCCATCCGTTTTAATGCATCAGGAGAAAGCTCTACTTTTTCATTGTATCGTGCTATTTGTACAACTTTTTCTATTGTCAAACCTGAACCATCTAATATAATTGCCATGATATATTCCTTTCAATTTTGTTTGTTTTATAATAAAGCTACTGAAAAGTTTTTTTAACCCTTCGACTCCGCTCAGGGTGACTAAATTTATAATCTGTCATACTGAGCGGAGTCGAAGTATGCACTATGTTTAAAAAAATCTTATTTTTCGTTATCTCAGTTCCTGATTTTTATTTATTTCGCCAAGGCGAATGAACTGAGATTTATTATTAATGAGATAATTTATATGAGAAATAAAACTTAGGTGTCTTGCAGACCGGAGGCAGATGTCGGCGTATAGCGGGTCATTACTTTTGTTGACCGCTTAAAAAGATTTATGTGTAATATTACAGTGTTCAACATTTTCTCCATTTGATTTCCTGAAAGATATATAATAAAAAGTGGTTGTCAAATGGTTTTAAAGTTCTGATATTTGATTTATGAAACTTGACAACATTTCAGAATTTCTTAACAATCAGATTTTTATTGCTTTTGATTCTGAAACAACCGGTATGTGGGCTCCGATAAATCGGCTTGTCGAGCTTTCGGCGGTAAAATTCACCCTTAATTTAGGTGAAATTGAAACTTTTGATTCTCTCATAAATCCGCAAAAAGTGATACCTGAAGAAGTCATTGAAATCCATGGCATCACCAACGATATGGTGAAAAATTCCCCTACGGCAAAACCGGTACTAAAAAAGTTTATAGATTTCTGTGTTGCAGATTCTATATTGCTTGCCCACAATGCACCATTTGATATTTCATTTGTCGGCGGAGCATTACAACGTAACAAAATGAAATTTGGCAATAATTTGATACTGGATACTATCGAAATTTATAAAGAGTTTTTCCCGGGGCTGACATCATATTCATTGTTAAATTTGATTAAAAAATTTGGGATGTCGCAGTCACAGGACCATCGGGCTTTATCTGATGCCCGTTTTGTCTACTTTCTTTTTAGGCATGTTGTCGAAAAATTTCCAAAGATTGATACTATTGAAGAATTTATCAAAACTTTCAAAATTCATCGAATGACAGATGTTGATGACGAAATCAGAGAACTACCGGCTGAATTTTCTGATTTGAATTTTGCCTTTGCAAATAAACTTCGTGTCGAAATAGATTATTATCATCCTACCCGTGAGGAGAACCGTCGCACTATACAGCTTCGGGAGTTTCATAAATTAGGGGCTGTGTATTATATTATTGCATATTGCGAACGGATGGGTTCCGAACGAACATTTCGACTTGACAGAATTAAAGAATATAAAGTTTTGGCGGGGTAAGCTTTTTACTGCCCATAAATTTCTTTTTCTTTTTTACGAACTATTTCAGAATTGGGAGCAATTGATTTGAGTTGATTCAAATACTCAATTGCTTCGGTTTTATTATTCATATATAACGTGATAGAAACAAGACATCCTAAAATTTCAATTTTGCGGGATTCGGGTAGATACGGAAACGCTTTATTCATATAATAATATGCCGAATCAACATTTATACCTCTTGAATAGATGATTCCAAGATTCATAATATTTAATTCATCATCAGGATCAATATCATATACTTTTCTAAAATAAAATAGAGCTTCTAATATTTTGTTTTGATTGCTTAAAATAATTCCTAAAGTTGTCAAAGCCGGAAGATATGTTGAATCTAATTTTAACGCTTCTCTGGCATATTTTTCTGCTAATTGAATATTCTGTGATTTTTTTTCAACCTCTGAAAGCATAGATAAAAATTTAGGGTCTTGTGGAGTCAGTTCAAAGCCTTTATGTAAATAATATCGTGCCGAATCATTTTGATTTTTTTCAAAATGCAATACGCCCAAATTATATAGAGGAGTTGAATCGTATTTATCTACTATTGTTCTTCTGGTAAAATATTTTTCTGAAAGATCATTTCGTCCTACATTATTTCTCAGGATAAAACCCCAAGAAATTCCCCTATAAGCACCTTGATAATCAGTTTGATAATGGGGGTCTTTCCAAAGAACTTTATCAAGATATTCAACTGCTAATTTTGGATGATTCTTCTCATAAATATTTGGCACTATATGTACGAGAACAATTAATATTGATGCAACAATTATCCATGGAGGGAATTTCTTTTTATCATAAAGTTCAGTAAATGAATATCCCGCATAAAGAGTTAATGGAATCCCATAGAGAGATAATAAATCCCAGTCTCTTGATGCTCCAAGCTGGGGATCAATAAAAATAGCTGATAAAAAAGTTAAGAATGATACCATATAAAGAACTTTAATAGAATCATCAGTAGTATTTTTTCCTTTTTTTATTTGTATCAAGATTAGTCCCAGCATGACTATACTTATAGGAGCCACAAGAACTAACTGATTAAAAACATCTGCTATATGTTCAAAAGATAACAAAGAATACGGATTCTTAGGAATTTCCCATAAAGGAACAAAAATTGAAATTCCTTTTATTTGTGCTATAAATAC
>CAJVYT010000434.1 GCA_913009765.1 uncultured candidate division Zixibacteria bacterium | reverse complement strand
TGTCCCTACACGACGCTCTTCCGATCGAGGTTGGATGGCTGCGGAATCTAATCATGCCGATTCTAGCAAAAAAGCCGAAGAACTTGGTGAACTATGTGACTATTTTAACAATATTGAATTTCAGATTAAAAGTAATCTGTGACTCATTAATTCATAAACAGCAAAATAAAATCACATAACAAGCCAGTGAATCTGACGCCAAAGGCTGAGTCGTTTTGAAAGTATTGAGGTTTAAGAAAAAATTGTCAATTTAAAAAATTAAGTGAAAGCTTTTGGCGCAGGTTTCCGGTGTCGTTGGGGTAGCTATCTCCGGGAGTGTTGTGACCTGATAATTTATTCTTGCTCCAATGGCTGCAACTGTGCGGTACTATAAATATCGGCTCCTTCCTGAATTGTGTGGGTAGATACTCAAAATCAGGCTCCAGCCGGTATCGATTGACCACGATATGTAGTGGTCGGCTTGTAAGGGGATCGTGGTAGATGACTGAGCTTTCCAGCAATCAGATACGTGATCAAGATCATATTCTTTGTGGTGCTATAGCCTCTTGCTCTGGCCTTGGCGGCCTGGATCACGGAGTTGATCGCTTCGACGGGGCCGTTGCTCAGTTTTGAATCAAAGCTGTTGAGGATGCCGTCCCAATGTCGGTGGATTGTCAGGGCAAATTCTTTCATCTGGGGCACTCTGCATCGACGTGCCCAGCTGTACCATCTTGCCAGTAGTTGTTCAGCTTGCCCCCGGTTTTGTGCATACTGGAAGACTTCTCTGAGTGCTTCTTTGAGCCGCCATGCTTTCGTGGTCTTGAGCCGCATCCGACTCAAGGTGTGCATCTGGTTGAGTTGTTTTCGGTTCCATTTGGACGCATTCTTCAGGTAGCCCCAACGGCTCTTCTTGAGCAGTGGTTCAGTGACAACTTCTTCCCGGCGGACGGCATCAACCGCCTTGTTGGCCATCTGAATGATATGAAATTCATCAAAAGTAATCTTCGCCCCGGGCAGGAAGGTTTCTGTCCCGGCAATAAAGCTTGTCGACATATCAATGCTGACGTTCTTGATATTCTTGGCACAGCCGCCATGGGCCTTAAGGTCATCAACAAACTGTTCGACTACATCGGCTTTGCGCCCTGGCGTGGCAAACAGCACACGGCTTTTGTCCAGATCATGAAAGAGACTGATAGTGGTGTCCACGGCGACAGGCCGTCTCATCCAGCCCTATATTTTGAACCGATGAAAAGTCTTCTTGTGCTCTGGCTTGTGGAATATAGTGGGCGAGAATATTCCAGATCCGATCATGACCACGAATGTTCAATAACGCCTGAACACGAGCCACAGGCATGGCCTGACAAAGTGTGATGATCAAGGCCTCCATCAACAGTGTGAACCCACTTTGTGGTCGTGCCCAAGGCACTTCAACCTGAGTCGTCTTGCCACACTGATCACACCCTACCCTGGGAATCCGTACCTGAATGCAGGCATCGAACTGAAAGAAGTTCAGGTGTCGCCACTCCCGTTCTTTGGTGTCATGAACGGCCTGAGCTGAAGCGCCACAAACAGGACAGGCAAAGCGAGAGCCTTTGGTGAAGGCGACATCAAAATCAATTCGGCGTTGCTTCTCATCAAAACGTACATCAACGACTTCCCAAGGCGATTGCAGTCCCAGGGCTGCAGTAAACAGAGTGGTTTGATTCATGAAATTCTCCTTTCGAGGCAAGCAAGCCTATGGATTTGTGGAAATCTCAGCAAGCTGAGACCGAGGGAAAAGCGGGGCAGATAAAAGATTCGCAAGCTCTCTTTTACCTGCCCCGCTTTCCTCCTCTTTACCACAAGCTCCACAGGCCCAGCTATTACTATATGTTGTGGTAAGATTAGCACAAGAAGGAAGAGATCTACCCACACAATTCAGGAAGGGGCCAAATGAATTAATGGAATTAACTATGAGCCAAGATTTAAAAACAATAATAAAAAACTATAAAGAAGACAAAGAAACGGTTTATAACAGTTGGTTTGTCAATAATGATGAAAGACTAAAAGCATTTCGATCAATTAGACGCGGAGTATTTGATGTAATACAGGATATAAAAAGTGGTGAATTTGGTAATGACTTTAAGGGTTCATCCTTAGAATTTGTATTGAACTGTATTACAGAACAAAAGCAAGTATTTAAAGGTGCATCACATCCATTTTATTGGAAACCTAAATTAAGAATACCAGACATATATGAGAATGAAGAAAATAAAGTTGCCTTCGGTCAATTTCTTGAAAAGTGTATAAATGCTACAAAAGAGGAGCAAATACTTAAAGAAATAATTTTGCTTGACCAAAGGAAAATAAAAGGTCTAGGGCCAGCGGTTGCAAGTATTTTATATTTCCTTCACCCTACAATTATGCCCCCATGTAATACAGCCATAGTAAATGGGTTTAATTCATTATTCAAAGACAAGGTAAAACTTGGGTCTTGGTCTGAGTACCTAAGAATGAGAGAAGTAATAATAGAAAAAAATAATGAATTAAAACTATCAAATGATTTGGGTGCATTTTCTGGGTTACTATTTGATGTCGGTGAAAAGAAATTACTAATAAGTGAAGATCATCTATCTGAAGAAGAACGGACAAAAATAGAAAAGAAACTTAAAAAAAGGCATAAAGAAGTAACGAGCGAATTGGAGGAAGAAGACCTCCACACTGAAATGCAGTATCACATTATGACTATTGGTGGTTCTATTGGCTATGATGTTATAGCAGCATCCAATGATAGATCAAAATGCCATAATGGAAAAAGCCTTTCTTTTATAAGTCTTGATAAATTTCCAGAACTAGATGTAGACAAAGAGACATATAAAACCATTACACTAATTGATGCTGTTTGGTTTGAAAAAGGAACAAATAAAGTTGCTTGTGCATTTGAAGTAGAAAAAAGCACATCCATATATTCAGGAATTTTAAGACTGACGGACTTACACTATTCTTTTAAAAATAATCCGCCGACTTTGTACTTAATTATTCCAGATAATAGAGAAAAAGAAGTATTACACCAGCTGCAAAGACCATCAATAAAAAACAGTGAAATAGAAATACACTATATATTGTTTTCTGAATTAAAAGAAAACTGTGATGCAATATGTAAGTTCGGTGAAGATAAAGAAATACTTAAAAAAATATCGAGGGTTTCTAATTAAAAAATCACATAACAATTAGCTCCAGCGGATGCTACGCAAAAAACGCTCCGCACCGCTGAGCATGGTCGTTAGAAGGTATTTCTTAACCATGAAGAAACTAAAGAATGAAAAGGAATTAATAAAAAAGGCAATCGCTGAAGGAGTGAAATACGGAGAAAAAAGAGGTGTTGTTGAATTTGAACCAACAGATTCGGCAACTGAAAAAATCGAATTCATATATCGTCTGCTGGTACACGACAAAATAATACAACCTATGCCTCAAGATCAGATATCTCAGTTGGCAATGAAGCATAGACTAGCCATATGGGCGTCAAAATTAAAGTAGAAAAAAGTAGGTACAATGGCAAAGCTCATAACGATTACCAGTGTATATACAATGCCTTCTAAGCGGGTCAAGTTGACGCATTACACGCCGCTTCGCTCTGTTTCATGCGCAACTTACCCTAAACGTTAGCCCCCTTGAAAGTTTATGCATAATATCCTATTATCGTATGCATAGCTTAGGAGGTGCA
>CAJVYT010000433.1 GCA_913009765.1 uncultured candidate division Zixibacteria bacterium | reverse complement strand
TGTGTTTTTTTTTTCAAGCAGAAGACGGCATACGAGATATATCAGTGTGACTGGAGTTCAGACGTGTGCTCTTCCGATCTAGAAGGTTCGGTGTGACATTGAGGGAGTTTGGATGTCATGGTGTTAGGACTTGACTCTGTGTCAAGTACGGAGAGGAGTTATAAAATAATGCAAGTTGATAAATAGTTTTTATAATTGTCATTTCCCCTATTTTAAGAGTCGGTTAAGGGGTGTTTAAAATAAACGATATTTCAAAAAACGAACCCATTTTGCTGTAACTTAAAGAATAGAATAAGATTACAAAGAAAAAGTTGATATAACGTTTTGTAAGGGGTGTGTTTATTTCTTCCGCAATTTATTCAACATTACCGTACCGCCGGAGAGGTAGCTTACACAAGAAGATTTGATTCGTTCGCAATGATACAGCATGCCGTGTTCAATTTTTTGTCTAACAGTTAACAAAGTATCAAAACCGTAGATTGGATAACGTCCTATTGTAAAATGAGTATCACATAAATTTGGAAATTTCATTGTGAAGCTATATTTGTAGCCTGTGACTGAAGCCTTTTCTAAAACATTTTGATTATATCGTCCAAAAGGATAACAGAGTGAACTAATCTTTTTTTTGATTATATCTTCAATGATTTTTTTTGAACGAATTAACTCATCCGTTAACTGTTTAAACGTAAGTGCTGTTAAATCGCAATGACTATGTGAATGCGAACCAAAATCAACACCGATTTCTGACAACTCTTTTATCATGTCATAGTCCATATGCGGACAGTTTTGAAAAACATGAGAATAATCCCAATTGTTGCTCTTCCCTATTTGGTTGGTAGGTATAAAAAGAAGCGGTTTAAAATTAAAATTTTCTATAAACTGAGGAAGATATTTATACAGATGGGCATAGCCGTCATCAAATGTTATCAGAACAGATTTGTCTTTGAGTTCTCCCCCAATCTCACGTATCGAGACAAAAGTATATCCATTTTCTGTAAGATATTTGAGGAGTTTCTCAAATCTTCTTGGTGAATAGTTATTGACCCCATAAGAAAAAGACGCCTGCATTTTATGAAATGCAAGCGTAATTAGTTTTTCTGAATTATGAAAAGTTTGATTAAACGACATTACTCAAATCATCTTTTTCTACCGGACCTAAAACCGCAAGTGCAAGTTTTGAGCGGTCAAAAAGAGAATTCGAAAGTGTAAGAATATCCGATGTTGTTATCCGGTCAATATCTTTAAGTGTTTTCTTAAGCGGGTTATAGGTCCCAAGCATTATTTCATTGCGGGCAAGTCTGTTCATCCGAGATGATGTCGACTCCATACCAAGTGTCAGATGTCCTTTGAGTTGAGCTTTCACTTTATTAAGTGCATCTTCGGTGAGACGATTTTTCTTTAATTTTTCAATTTGCTTTAAAGAAATATCAACAGCAGCTTTCAGATTCTTTTTATCTGTCGCTAAATATGCACCAAATACTCCGGCATCACGATAGATATCTAAAAAAGTAAAGACAGTGTATGCTAACCCTTTTTCTTCACGAATCTTTTGATACAATGTCGATGACATCCCACCACCCAAAGAAACATGCATGGCAAGTGCTGTCAGCTTATCTTTTGATAAGTAGTCAACTCCGGGGTAGCCTAAGCACAAATGAATTTGATTATTTTCATTCGGTGTTACCGCAATTGATTGTTCTTTCTCGCGAGATGCATTTTCAAATTGCTCTGCTTTACCATCGGAAAAATTAAATTTTTCTTTGACAAGTTTCAAAAGTTTATTATGAGAGACAGAACCGGATGCTGCTATGACGACTGATTCTGCTTTGTAATTATTCTTAATGTACTTTAGAATTTTAGCTCGAGGCATAGCAGTGATGTTATCAAGCTCACCCAAAATTGGACGACCGATTGGGTTATCACCCCAGTACGATTGTGCAAATAAATCATGGATTCTATCAGAAGGTGTTTCAATAGATTCAACGATTTCTTCACAGACTACTTTTTTCTCACGTTTTAAATTGATTGGAGTCAAAGTAGCATTGCAGGTAATATCAGATAGAACATCAACAGCTTCTTCAAGATGTTCATCTAAGATTCTTGCGATATAACAGGTCTGTTCTTTGGATGTAAAGGCATTTAATGATCCGCCAATGGATTCAAGTGATGATGCTATTTCTTTTGAAGAGCGGTTTTTAGTGCCTTTAAAAAGCATGTGCTCAATGAGATGCGACACGCCATTGATATCTTTGGATTCATTGCGGGAACCAACATCAATCCAAATACCTAAGGTAATAGAACGGACTGAGGGTATTTTTTCAGTGACAACCCTCAATCCATTATTTAAAACTGTCTTGCGATACGAATTCGTATCAGACTTTTTTGTTCGTTGAGCCATTTATCTCCGAGGTCTTTGTGGTCTTGAAGAACGTTTTCCACCTGATGGACGACCGTTGCCGGCACCACCTTCAGGAACTTCTTCACCTGTTATGACATACTTATGAGATAAACGAACTTTGCCGTCAGAATCAATATTGATAACTTTGACTTCAAGTCGGTCTCCAACTTTACAAACATCTTCGACTTTTTCAACGCGGTTCACATCGAGTTCAGAAATATGAACTAAACCATCAGTTCCCGGGAAAAGTTCAACAAAAGCACCAAAGTCAGCGATACGTCGGACAATACCGTTGTATGTTCTACCGAGTTCAGGTTCTTCAACCAAGGCTTCAACTCGTTCTTTAGCTTTTTGTCCTGCTTCTCCGCCTACAGATGCGATTAAGACAGTACCGTCATCGGAGATGTCAATTTTGGCACCGGTTTCTTCAATGATAGCTCTGATTATTTTACCACCAGGTCCAATCACATCGCCAATTTTTGACTGAGGAATCTGGATTGTGATAATTCTTGGAGCATACTCAGAAAGATGATCGCGATGGCTTGAAATTTCAGAATTCATACAACCAAGGATATGCAGTCTTGCTTTTTTAGCTCTTTCTAAAGCATCACGCATAATATCAACTGAAAGACCTGTGATTTTAATATCCATTTGGATAGCTGTCACACCTTCGGTTGTACCGGTAACTTTGAAGTCCATATCACCAAAATGATCTTCATCACCTAAAATATCAGTTAATATAACAACATTATCGTCTTCTTTAATAAGACCCATTGCGATACCGCCGACAGCCGATTTGATAGGCACACCGGCAACCATAATAGCAAGTGAGCCGACGCAAACTAATGCCATTGATGATGAGCCGTTTGATTCCATAATATCAGAGACAATACGCACGGTATATGGAAAACTTGTTTCAGCCGGAATAACCGGAAACAATGCTCTCTCAGCTAAGGCACCATGACCGACTTCACGTCTTGATGTGCCTCGAATTGGTTTTGCTTCACCTGTACAGAATGGTGGAAAATTGTAATGAAGCATATAACTTTTGGTAGACTCACCTTCAAGCTCATCCAAACGCTGTTCATCCATTTTAGTTCCAAGCGTAACAGCAACCAATGATTGCGTTTGTCCTCTTGTAAATACTGCAGAACCATGGGCTCGAGGCAAGAAACCAGTTTCACAGGTAATCTGACGTATTTCATCAGGGGTACGACCATCAATACGTTTTTTATCGTCTAAAATCATGCGACGCATAGATACAGAATCGAGATCGTGGATAATAGTT
>CAJVYT010000432.1 GCA_913009765.1 uncultured candidate division Zixibacteria bacterium | reverse complement strand
TAGGTTGATATGAGACGACAGGTCGATTGTGGTAGGTGGAGGGGGGGGGGCGGGTGGGGGGGGGGGGGGGGGTTGTGTTTTTTTTTTTTTTTAATGATACGGCGACCACCGAGATCTACACTCTTTCCCTACACGACGCTCTTCCGATCTCAATGTTGCTCTTATTGTTGGGTTTTTCTGGGTATACTATTTTGCGATTGTATATGCGTCGGAGTTTATGCATAAATCAGAAAAACGTTTATTAAAACTGCTTGATACTCTTAACAAACGCACTTCTGAACTTGAAAAATACCAAGCTCATCTTGAAATGATTTATGAAAACTCCAGAGTTTTGGCTTCTATATTAGATACAGATTCTGTTGTGTCCGAACTTATGAACTTGTTGGGAAGACTTCTGCATTATGAAGGGTACTCAGTAATTTTCAAAGATGCCAACGGCAACTTTTATTATCGGGCTCGTTTTTGTAGTAATCAATATAACTATCAAATAGAAACAGTACCGCAATATGCAGCCGACCTTTTAGATAAGGTTGCAAGTCAAAACAATATGGTTGAGATTAAAGATGTGTCTAAGCGTGAAGATTATGCTCCGTTAAATAAAAACAGTCATTCGGTGATGATTGTCCCGATGACAGCTCATGACGATTTAAAAGGAATTATCATTGCCGAGGCAAGTAAAGTTGGATATTTTAAAGATAAAGATTTACAGATTCTAACTGCTGTGGCACGCTCAGCGGCTCTTGCATTGGAAAATGCTGAACTCCATAAACAAACAGAAGAATTAACCGTTACCGATGAGCTAACATCAACATATAACTATCGTTATTTTGCTCAAAAGTTAGAAGAGGAAAAACGAAGAGCATCACGGTATAATCTCTCCTTGTCACTCATAATGGTCGATATCGACCTGTTTAAAAAATTAAATGATACCTACGGGCATGAATCAGGTAATAAAGTTTTGAAAGCTCTTTCAGGAATTATGAAAGAATGTATTCGTGATGTAGATATCTTTGCCCGCTATGGCGGAGAAGAGTTTGCCGTTATACTTCCGCAAACACCTCTTAAAGACGCATTAGTTATCGGAGAAAGAATTCGCAAAAAAGTTTCAGAATACCCGTTTGAATCAGACGACGGGGATATTTTAAAAGTAACTGTCTCGGTTGGTTTAAGTTCCTATCCTGAAAATGGACGTTCGCATGAAGAGTTAGTCTCTCTTGCTGATAAAGCTTTGTACCGGGCGAAAGATGAAGGCAGAAATTTAGTTTGTACTAATTGATGATATATAGCATTATGTGTATAAGTTATAAATACTAAAGGGCTATTATGAAAAATATTGAAGAACTTATCGGGCAATTATTTATTATAGGTTTCAAAGGTGAAACCCCATCCTCATCTTTTCTGAATTTTATTTCAGAAGAGAAAATAGGCGGTGTTATCTTATTCAAAGAGAACTGTTTGTCACATCAGCAGGTTAAAGAGAATATTAAATTTATCACCGATGTAACATCAAATAAATTTCCTTTTATTGCAGTAGATCAAGAGGGAGGTCGAGTATGTCGTATTTTAGGAAAACCGGTAGAAATTGCAGCAGCTCAAACATATGCAGAATCTTATGGTATTGCTCGATTTACTGATGAGTACAGCCGGTCAATGTTATACTTAGAATCACTTGGTATAAATATAAATTTAGCACCGGTGTGTGATATTTTTGTAAACGAAAAAAATAGCTGTTTGAAAAATAGATGTTTTGGAAAAACAGCAGAAGAAGTGATTCCGTTTATTACAAAGGCTGTTGAAATTTCTAAAAAAAGTAATATTCTTTCATGTCTCAAACATTTTCCGGGATTAGGTGAAGCGGTAATTGACCCTCATAAAAAAACAACAGTCAGTTATTATGATAAGTCCGCTTGGGAACAGCGTGAGCGTATAGTTTTTGAAGCAGGCATACATGCAGGTGCAGATATGGTGATGACAACTCATATCAAACTGCCTAAATTTGATGCTACAATTGCAACCGGTTCACATGTCATAGTAGAACAGTTACTCAGACAAAGACTTTCATATTCTCGGGTTATAATAACCGATGATTTACAAATGAAAGGTGCATCTATTTTAGGAGATATTGGAGAACGTGCAGTAAAAGCATTTAGTGCCGGTCATGATATTCTTTTGTTTGGACAAGACAGTGATTCTGCGATGGAAGCGTTTGAATATTTTCGCGGAGCATATAATCGTGGTGAAATTCCAAAAGAAAGAATTTTAAAATCACTTGAAAGAATTTCTGCTTTGAAGTTCAAGATAGCAAAATCAGTTTTGTTTTAATATACTAAAGCACAATGGTAAACATTTTAAAGAACAAAAAGAGTCTCATAGTAGGACTCAACTCGGGAACATCTGCCGATGGGTTAGATATGGCGGTTGTTGAGATAGATAGAAGCCGTAATAGCTATGAAATAAAATATATATGCGGTAAAGAGAAAAATTTTTCTTCTTCCTTAAAAAATGAAATCCTTTCCATTGCTGATAATAAAAACCCTTCTATTAATGATATAATCTACCTTGATAATATTTTAGGAAAGTTTTTCAGCAAAACAGTAAAAAGTTTTATTACGGTATTACAAAAGAAAAATCTGAAAGTTGATGCCATAGCATCTCATGGACAAACCATACGTCATCTTCCAAAAAAGATAAAAAGACTTAACACAACTGTAAACGGAACTCTCCAAATTGGCTCATCAGATTATATAACACAATGTACAATGCTTCCGGTTGTTTCAGATTTCAGACAAGCAGATATTGCCGGCGGCGGTGAGGGTGCTCCGATAACTACCGGTGCCATGTATAAGATGTTTGGAAATTCACAAGAACAGAGACTAATACTCAATATTGGCGGAATGTCTAATTTCTTCTATCTGCCAAAAAAATTATCAGATAATAATATTATTGCCAAAGACTGTGGTCCGGGAAATGTCTTATCTGACTTACTCATGCGGAAACTCTATCGATTAGAATTTGATAAAAATGGTAAAATTGCCGCATCGGGTATACTCTCGCAAAGATTATTAACTGTTCTGACAGCAGATTTATTTGCTTTCAGTAAAGAAAAATCAACCGGTCGTGAACAATTTGGCGTTACTACTGTGGACAAAATTTTGAAATATGGAAAAAAACTTAAACTCGCACATGCTGATATTCTAACGACATCAATTGAGTTTACTGCTTTTTCTATCTTTCATTCAATAAAGAAACTGATAAAAAATAGAAAAATTACAAAGTTATATTTGACCGGAGGGGGAAGAAACAACATCTTCTTAGTTGAAAGATTACAATCGTATTTCCCACATTGTCAGATAAAAAAAATTGACAGTCTTGGTATTGATGGTGATTTTGTCGAAGCTGCCGCATATGCGGTTATGGGTGAAGCTGCCTTACATGGAGAATCACTTCAGTTTCAAAAAAATAATAAACGTAGTCCGGTGTATGGAAAAATTATTCTGCCGCCTGTTATAGGATAGAAAGGAACTTCTTTGAATAAAGCATTAAAATATACAGCACGGTTTGGGACAGCATTTTTACTCATGGCATTAGTTTGGAGTTGTGCCAGAATACCGGGGTTACAAGAAGAAAAAAACGGCGAATATATCCGTATCCCGTTTGTGCGTGTATTACTTGAAGAAAACAAAACCGAGATTACCATATCTGCTGAGATCGGAAGAGCA
>CAJVYT010000431.1 GCA_913009765.1 uncultured candidate division Zixibacteria bacterium | reverse complement strand
CGTCAACCTCCTCAGGCAGACCGGCCAGAAGAGCAACTTGTCTTGAGACCGCCTGTCCCTGTCCTCCGCGCAATACATTGCCTATGATATAAAGATCAAGTAATTTCCCTTCTACGTTCGCTCTTTTTAAAGCTTCTTTGAGTGCCGCTGCGCCAAGCTCTGCCGGTCTGACATCTTTGAATGCCGAACCGAATCTTCCAATCGGTGTCCTTGCCGCAGCTGCTATATAGACCTCTTTCATGCTCATCTCCTTATTGCGCATTCTATTTTGCCATTTTCATACTTGTAAAAACCTTTACCTGTTTTTCTTCCAAGATGACCGGCTGCAAAACTTAACTCGTTTCTACACCATAAGGTATCTTTTTTTTACCTCATCATTTTTTCTTAACTCTTCCATGCTTCCCTGATATTCTATCTTTCCCTTGTCAATCACAAATGCAAATTCTGCAATTGCCGTGGCAAATTTGATATTTTGTTCCGAAAATAAAATGGTTTCACCCATATCTTTCAATTTTAAAATCTGCTCGCCAAAATATTTCACCACAATTGGCGCCAATCCCTCAACCGGCTCATCAAGAAGCAGGAGATCGGGATTACCCATCATGGTTCTTCCTATACTAAGCGCCTGCTGCTCGCCCCCGCTTAAATATCCTCCAAGTCTGCTGTTCAACTTTCTGAGCAAAGGGAAAAGTTCATATACTCTATCTACACTCCATGGTTCACCTTTGAAATCTTTGGGAATTTTTCGACCAAGCTCTATATTTTCCCGTACAGTCAGATCGGGAAATATCAATCTATTGTCCGGAACATATCCCATGCCTTTTTGAGCAATATAATAAGGCGGTCTGCCGGAGATCTCTTCACCGTAAAATTTGATGCTTCCCGATTTAGGAGCTGTAAGACCCATAATACTTCTCATTGTAGTAGTTTTGCCCGCTCCGTTTCTTCCTAAAAGAGCTGCTACCTGTCCTTTTTTAATTGAAAGCGATACATCAAAAAGTATGTGGCTTGTATCATAAAATGTATTGATCTCTTTTACTTCCAATATCATTCTTCTTCTCCAAGATAGATCTTTTGTACCATCTTATCGGATCTGACTTCTTCCGGAATTCCATCGGCAATAATGGTCCCTTGATGTAATACCGTAAGCCTATGAGCATAACCAAATACAACAGACATATCATGTTCGGTAAACAGTATAGTCACATCCATCTGTTTATTCAGATCTTTCACCAATTCCATGGTTTTGCGGGTTTCCTCCGCAGACATACCTGCAGTCGGTTCATCTAAATAAAGCAGCTCCGGCTTGCTTCCTAAAGCCATAGCAATTTCCAGTATCTTTTTATCTCCCTGAGAAAGATTGCCTGCCAGTATATTTGCATTATCAGAAAGTCCCACGATATCGAGAAGGATTGAAGTTTCTTTTCCGGCGAGTCGCTTGGCAGGAGTAAAAAAATTTAGCGTGCGTTTCTGTTGAGCCAGAACCGATTGACGTATATTTTCATATGTTGTTAATGCCGGATAAATATTGCTGACCTGAAAACAGCGTGCTATTCCTAAGCGCGCTATTCTATAAGGAGGCCATTTGGTGATATTCTTTTTTTTGTACCATATATTACCGGAGTCAGCCCTGTGATATCCGCTGATCAGATTGAAAAAAGTACTTTTTCCTGCTCCGTTAGGTCCGACAATAGCAGAGAATTCACCGCTTTGCATACTATAGCTCACATTCTGCACAGCCATGATTCCCCCAAAAGATTTGCATAAATGCTCTATTCTCAAAATATCGCTTTCGTCCATATTAATATCTCTCATTATTTTACATTCTCATCATAAGAACCGGAAGGCTTAAGTCGTTTGTCTATCAATCCCTGAACTCCTCCGGGAAAAAACAGGATAATGAGCATTACAATAATACCAATGGTAAGTAGCCAATATTGTGTAAATCCAGTAACAAAAGCGTTCAAAAATATATAAATTATTGAACCAACCATAGGGCCGAGGAAACTTGAGCTTCCTCCTATTACGGTCATAAACACAGGTACTCCTGATTCCGTCCAATTGAGCAGATCAGGTGAAATACTTTGATTAAAAGGGCCCCAAAGCCCGCCTGCAAGACCTGCAAAAGCACCGGCTATAACAAAATTTATCAGCATATATTTTTTTACATTTATTCCAAGAAACTTTGTTCTGTCCGAATTATCACGAATTGCGCGCATAGTATATCCAAAGGGTGATCTGCTGATATACCACATAACACCCAGAGCAACTATCACGATAATAAGAGTGAAGTAGTAATAGGCCTTGACGCCGTAAAGCAGATGAGGCGCAACAATATTTTGGAGTCCGTTGTCACCGCCTGTAAATGAATACCATTCAAACACTATATAATAGATCAACTGACCGAAAGCCATAGTTAGGATTGCAAAGTAGATGCCGGTTAAACGGATACAAAAATATCCAACCACCAATGCAAAAGCTCCCGACACAAGCATTGATGCAATCAATGAAACCGGAAGCGGTACGGCAAGCCTTACCATAAGCAAACCTACAGTATAAGCACCTACTCCGTAAAAAGCGGCATGCCCGAAGCTAAGCTGTCCCATATATCCGAAGATCATATTAAAACTAACTGCGAACAATCCCATAATAAGAATTTCAACAGCCACATTCACCCAAAACTCTCCTACAACTGCCGGCAATATTGCAACCATCGCAAGAATCAAACCGAACCATAAATATTTTTTCATTATTATATGCCTTAATAAAACATTATGTTATGTTCTCATAGGCGTTCCAAAGAGACCCCATGGCCGAATAATCAGCACGACTGCAGCCACTATGAAAATCAGGATCATGGCACCATTAGGCCAAAACAGGATAGAAAATGCATATATTTCCCCTACAATTATAGATCCCACAAATGTACCCAAAAGACTGCCGAAACCGCCAATAACGACAACTATGAAAGCTTGTATAATAATCTGGCTATCCATTCCTAATGTTATGGAACTGATAGGAGACTGAACTCCGCCGGCAAAACCGGCCAGGAAAATACCCAGAACAAACACCCAAGTATATATTTTTGGAATAGGTATCCCAAGCGCACTTACCATTTCACGACTAAACACAGCAGCTTTGATAATATGTCCATATTTGGTCTTTTTCAAAAACCACCATAATCCAATGGCCACAGTTATTCCCGTAAATATAACGAAAACAAAGTAGGAATCTAATGGAACTCCAAAAATAAAAACCGGTGCCGCAACGACCGCAGGGCGTACAATAACTTTATCCTGTACACCCCAGATTAGCCTAATTAAGTCATCTATAACAAATGTCATAGCAAAAGTAAACACAAGTTGTTCCGAGAGAGTTCTATTGTAAATTCTGCGCATCAAAACTATCTCAACTACCCAGCCGATAGCGGCAAGAGTAATAGCTGCAAGCGGTATGCTGACCCATAAAGCGAATCCGTAAGGTTGTAATATACTCCAGAATGTGTATGCAAGATACGCCCCAACAAGCCATAGTGCAGCGTGTGCAAAGTTGAGAATGTTCATAACGCCGAAAATAAGAGATAATCCCGAGGCAATAAGGAACAGCATCATGCCCCGGGAAAGCCCACTAAGAAATTGAGAAAAGAGATCGGAAGAGCGTCGTGTAGGGAAAGAGTGTAGATCTCGGTGGTCGCCGTATCATTAAAAAAAAAAACAAGAAGTAGAAAAAA
>CAJVYT010000430.1 GCA_913009765.1 uncultured candidate division Zixibacteria bacterium | reverse complement strand
TAATGATACGGCGACCACCGAGATCTACACTCTTTCCCTACACGACGCTCTTCCGATCTACCTGTGCCAAGGCATGCCTTGGCAAGATCCATGGCCAACTCTGACGATACTTTATTGACTGAATTTTCATAAAGTTTAGCAGCTTTTTTTATAGCGGTTTTTGCGCCTTTTTCGTCTCCGGTTGCAGTATAAATATTTCCTTCTATAATAGTCGCCTGAAGTGTTGCAGTTGGATTATTTTTAAATTCTTTCTCCATATTTTTTATAACTGAAAGCGCTTCATCACCCGATTCTTTTTTCAAAAGAACTTTGGCCAGATTTGCATGGTTGGAAGGGTTGTTCAACGCCGATCTTTTGCCAAGCTTTACTGCTGATTTCAAGGATTTTTCAGCTGTAGTATAATCATTGTTTTTTTGAGCAATTACACCAAGCGAGCTTTGCCTTACGATTGATTTCGGAGAAATCTTAATAGCATCTGCCAGTATGTTTTGGGCTTCATCACTGCTTTCAAGTTTCTCATAGGTTTTAGAGAGCCAGTCATAAGCTGCTACATATGCCTTGTTCTCCTTTACAATCTCTTGAAAAAGGTTTTTAGCCATTAAATAATCTCCCGTATAGAAATATACTTTACCAAGACCTAGTTTTGCCCAGGATATATTTCTTAAGGAGAGAACACTTTTATAAACAACAGCAGCACTGTCATAGTCGCCAAGCCGCAGGCAAAGATCTCCTTTTAATCTCATAAATTCAAGCATATATTTAGGAGATTTACTGGCTCCTTCATCACATAGAGAGATCGCTTTTATATGATCTTTTTGTTGAATAGCAGAATGTACAGAAGAGAAATTTGTCTTCATTTCAATTAGATGTTTGATCCTGTTCATCAATACTTCTTCCGTAAACGGTTTTACAAGGTAGTCATCGGGTCGGCACTCAGCCACCCCCATTATCATTTCATCTGTATTCTCCGCCGTAACTAGAATAAAAATTATTGATTTCTCTATTAAACCGAATGTTTTTGCCTCTTCAAGTACTTGCTGCCCATCTTTTTTGTCAGGGCCGAGATTGTAATCACAAAGAATTATATCATAAGACTTACTCCTTATATATTTTATGCCTGTCTCGCCGTCAGCGGCGGAATCTATCTTAGAAGCGCCTAATGTCTGAAGAAGTGTCTTTAACATTCCCCTGAAATTGGCATAATCATCAATTATCAGGATTGATTTCCCCGATAAATCAACAGATAAATCAACAAACATAAACGCCCTCTCTTTTTAAACTAAACGGAACTTATCTTATCAGTTTTGTTTTAATATTCCAAGCATCAGGTAATTTTCTCAGCAATTCTCGGCAAGATTATATTTTCACTGTTCAGGCTGTATTTCAGGCAAAGCTAAAAAAACTTTTCGCACAATTTTGTAGTACGTGCATCATTCCTTATCCCATTTCAAGTATAATCCAATAATTCCCTTGACAACATCAGCATTCTTCAGGATAATGCAGGCATGGATTATCCTGGAGGAAAAGGAGGGGTATTTCAAAGGTTGATAAATCTTATGCCTCCCCACGAAGTTTATATTGAGTCCCATTTGGGAGGTGGCGCGGTTATGCGCAATAAACGCCCGGCGGGGCGCAATATTGGAATAGAAATTGACCTGAAAGTAATAAAAAAATGGGAAGAGGTCAAACCAATAAGTTTTGAATTGATCCATAGTGATACGATTACTTTCCTTAAGGGGTATGGATTCACAGGTAAAGAACTTGTTTATTGTGATCCTCCGTACCTCAGGAAAACGAGAAAAAAGGCTTCTCCTCTATATAAATACGAATACACCATGGAACAACATATCGAACTGTTGGAAGTAATAAAATCCATTCCCTGCCGGATTATGATATCCGGCTGCAAGTCAACGTTATATTCAGAGTTATTAGAAGGTTGGCATACCTATTCTTTTCAGGCTGCCTGCCATCATGGTGTCGCTACTGAATATGTATGGATGAACTATCCTGCTCCGGTGGAACTACACGATTATCGTTACCTTGGAGATACCTTTCGAGAGAGGGAACGTATAAAACTCAAATCTAAAAGATGGGTGAGGAAACTTGGGAACATGCCCATTTTAGAACGTCAGGCTTTACTGGCTGCTATTGATAATTTAAACAGAACAAAACGGTGTCCGGAAACAGTATGAATCCTAAAAAGCATCTCAGTTTCGGTAGTTTACGCAACTCTCTGTCTTCTCTTTTTTGTAACTTTACTGACATTAGAGATCCTGCAAAGATTGATTACAGCATCCATGATGCCATGATGTCCGGGTTTGCTTGTATGTACTTCCAGGATCCGTCATTGCTGCAGTTTCAAGAACGGCTTAAAGAAGCTGAAAATCGCAATAACTTAGAGACCCTTTTTGCCGTCAATAATATTCCGGGCCAAACGCAGCTTAGAGATATTGTTGATGAGGTGAAAAGCGAACAGCTCAGGCCAATCTTTAAAGAGTCCTTTTCGCGACTTCAACGAGGCAGACATTTATTGCCATACCAGCTCTTTCCCGGTTTGTACCTTTGCTCTATTGACGGAACACAATATTTTCATTCTCAAAGCATCCATTGCGATAGTTGTCTAACCACAGAACATAAAAATGGAGATATCAGTTACTCACACAAAGTATTGCAGGCGGCAATAATGCACCCGGACAAACGCCAGGTGATCCCTCTTATGCCTGAAGAAATCAGAAACACAGATGGGAATATCAAACAGGACTGTGAAATAAACGCGGCAAAACGATTGATTCCTAATATAAAAAAAGATCACCCTCAATTAGGCCTCATCATTGTAGGCGACGATCTTTTTTCCAGACAACCCTTTATTACAGATGTGCTGACAACCGGATATCATTACATATTTACAGTCAAACCGAATAGCCGCAAATACTTGATGGAATGGGTTGACGCCTATGATAAGGAAGATATAAATGAATTATGCATTATTGATAAAAAAGGCAGAACCCATAAATATGAGTGGGTTAATCACGTGCCTCTCTTTGGCAGCTCCGACTCAATAGAATGCAGCTTCTTCCGGTATCAAATCATATCAAAAGATAAGCATGGTAATGACAAAATAACGTACAAAAGCAGTTGGGTTACTGATTTAGAGATAAACGAAGAAAATGTTGAAATTTTAGTACAAGGCGCCAGGTGTCGCTGGAAGATAGAGAATGAATGTTTTAACACCCTTAAAAACCAAGGGTATTACATAGAACATAACTATGGGCATGGAGAAAAGAATCTTTGTTTCAACTTTTTTATTCTTACTCTCCTTGCTTTTTTCTTTCATCAAATCTTTGAGCTTACAGATCATCTCTATCAAGCATGCCGTAATAAATTTGGAAGTAAACAGAATATGTGGAATAGCCTTCGAAGCTACATAATGATTCTTGTCTATGATACATGGGAGATTCTACTTGATTTTGCCTTAACCCCCGGAAAGTACAAAGTGTCCTGCCAACCACCATGATCTATAAAAAATTTTGTTAATAGCTACAACCAGTAACTCTTCCATGTAAAAAAGCATGGAATTATACAGGTATATCGAAAATCAACTCCACGGCTCCTATTACCAATCAATTTTGACCTTTTCTCTGAAATTATCTCTTCAGATCTTTACGTTAGCATGGTATTTTTCTTTCTCTCTTGATTTTCTTCTCTTTGATTGCTTTTTGGGGACTCACCGAGAATTGCTG
>CAJVYT010000429.1 GCA_913009765.1 uncultured candidate division Zixibacteria bacterium | reverse complement strand
TGTGAAAAAGGCTTTAAAATCTTTGGTATTGCCTATAAAAGAGATTGCCACCGCTATTGAAATGAAAGACGGGTCGGCTTTAAATAAACTTCCCGGAGTAGGCGGAAGATTAGCTGAAAAAATTATTGCAGAACTGCACGGGAAAGCATCGAAATTCGCCCTGTCAAAAACTGATGAACCGCTTGCCATTATTCCTACAAAAAAAGCGATGAAGCCTTTGGAAGCAGAAGCCGTGGAAGTGCTTATTCAACTTCAGTATAAACAAGATGAAGCCAAGAAAATGATTGCTCGGGCTGTTGAGAATAATCCCAAAATAAGTAAAGTTGAAGATTTGATTTCTATTGTATTCCGCAATGAAATGACTGGATAGTGATCTGATTATTTCATATATTGTGTTAACAAAATTGGTTTAAACTTAATTTAAAGGCAGCATATTGTCTCGTGAACGAATAGTATCAGGCGAACAGGTAACCCCTGAAGAAGATATAGTACATTTATCGCTTCGCCCTAAAAAACTATCTGAGTATATAGGACAGAATGAGATACGTCAAAAGATTGAAGTTGCACTTCAAGCTGCCCAAAAGCGTAAAGAATCATGTGAACATATTTTGTTATATGGACCTCCGGGGCTTGGTAAAACAACACTGGCTCATATTATAGCCAATGAAATGGGTTCCAAACTGTATGCCACAGCCGGTCCTGCTTTGCAGCGGACAGGCGATTTGATGGGTATTCTCACTAATCTTAACGATGGTGATATTCTTTTTATAGATGAAATCCATCGCTTGTCTGCAACTATTGAAGAATTTATGTATCCTGCCATGGAAGATTACAAAGTTGATTTTGTGGTCGATAAAGGTGCTTTTGCCAAAGTTATCAATGTTCCTTTGAAAAAGTTTACGCTTATCGGAGCAACAACCAGAGCTGGAATGCTTTCGGCGCCCTTGAGGGATAGGTTTGGACTGTATTATCATCTTGATTTTTACCCGCCTGAAGAACTAAAAGAAATCGTTTTACGGTCGGCTGATTTACTGGAATCAAAAATTGATAATGCCGCATCGGAGATTATAGCCATGCGTTCACGCGGAACACCAAGAATTGCCAACCGTCTGCTTCGGCGGGTACGGGATTTTGCCGATGTAAAGTCTGACGGTGTTATCAACGAAGAATTAGCTATGAAAGCATTAGATACTGAGGGTGTTGATTCGCTTGGGTTAGATAATTTAGACAGAAAACTGCTTGAGGTTATAATTAAGTTTTACAAAGGCGGACCGGTTGGTATTGAAGCGTTAGCGGCTACTTTGAATGAGGAAACAGATACCCTTGTTGATATGGTAGAACCGTATTTGTTGAAAACAGGTTTTGTGCAGCGTACCAAACGTGGAAGAATGGTCTCTGAAAAAGCAGTCAAACATCTTGGGCTGACACTTTCAAATAGAGATTCCAACCAGCAATCGCTGTTATAAATATTTCTAAATTATTATTTTGCTGTCAATATATGATGTATCTAACATGGAGTATATAATATGTCTGATGAAGAATATAAATTACTATTAGATTCAATGAGCGATCAAATATTAGGTGAGAAGGAAACAGCTGATTCTGAAAAAAAATCTGAAATTCTTCGGAAGTTAATGAAAGAAACTATAAAGTTTCGGGATAAGCTCAAAGAAGATAACAGTTATGTTTTAACTGTTGAAGATACCCGTAAAGCACTTGAGGCGTTAGAACTCCATTTGCAAAATGAAAAATTTCCGAAAGATTTAACCCCAGAACAAAAAGCACTTGCCCAAATTTTGATAGATACGGTCGTGCTGTACAATTACGGGTTTTAAAAGTATTTTATTATATATAAAACAAGGAGGAAAAATGAAAAATATTTTTGTTTTAATCTTATTATTCATATACACCACAGTTTTAGGATATGACACGGTAGATTTTGATACTGTTGAAGTTAAAAGCAAACAAGGTCAGATTCATAAACAGTGGATTGAAGCAAGAAATACTGGTAATGAAAGCCAATTTAAGAAATACGGTACATATCGAGCATGGAGTACAATGGGATTTCTGGAAGAAGTTGGTTTTTATTATTGGGGAAGCAAAGAGTCAGTTTTTAGTACTTGGTATTCTAGTAATAATAGGAAATCAGTGACGAATTATCTTTATGGGAAAAAACATGGTCGACATACTGAGTGGTTTTATAACGATTTTATTAAAACAGATATATATTACAAAAAGGATCAATTAAATGGTCTGTGTGTATGGAGAGATTTTAGAGAAGATATAAATAATATTGAGAACGGTATTACAAAAAAAGCATTTTATGTTGAAGGTAAAGAGCTTGTCGCATTTATTGAGGGAGACCTATTTTATAATAAATCACCTTATTATAACGATGAATATGATCTATCGATTGAATGGATAAATTTAAATCCATATAGCATAAAACCGGTGTTATTCTTTGTAGGCAGATTAAAGGATGGCAAGAAACATGGTAAATGGATTACTTACAATATTGCCGGTGAAATTCAAGATATAGATTTATATCAAGACGGTGTAATTGTAACAGTTGAAGACTAAAATATATTATTTGCACAAATCCAAATTATTTGCTATAAACTGTCATGGATATTTCACTATTTGACTTTGAACTCCCCGATGAACTGATTGCACAAGTGCCAACTCGCAACCGTGATGAGTCCCGTCTATTAGTCTTAAACCGAGAAGACAAATCTATCTCGACAAAATCTTTTAAAGATATTACAAGCTATTTTAAAAAAGGTGACTGTTTGGTAGTCAACAATACTAAAGTTTTCAAAGCACGACTCTTGGGCAAGAGAAAAAGCGGAGGTGAGGTTGAAGTTTTTTTGGTACGTCGTTTAGATAAACCACATCATTGGACAGCACTTGTGAAACCGTCTCGTCGACTAAATGAAGATGAAAAAATTATTTTTGGAAATGAAAATCTCTTTTTGTCTTTATTGAAAAACAGAGGCGAGGGAAAATGGGATATTAAATTTGACTCCGATGAGTCAGAGCAAAAGATTATTGAACAATTCGGGCATGTGCCGCTTCCGTTATATATCAAACGATCAGATACTATCAACGATGTCAGCCGTTATCAGACAATATTTGCCGACCCCAACCAAACCGGAGCGGTGGCAGCACCCACCGCAGGATTTCATTTTACAGATGAAATAATAAACAAGCTCAAAGAAATAGGTGTTGAAATCGCCGAACTGACTTTGCATGTAGGACCTGGGACATTTAAACCTGTCACAGTTGACAATATAGAGGACCACACTGTTGACCCTGAATATGCAGTCTTGTCAGAAGATACGGCTCAAAAAATTAACAAAGCACGGCAAAACGGCAAAAAAGTTATAGCGGTCGGGACAACTTCAACCCGTACTTTGGAGTCAGCTCAGATTGACAAAGACGGCAGCCTGATTCCGTTTGAAAAATTTGTCGATTTGTATATTCAGCCGGGGTATCAGTTCAAAGTGGTTGACCGGTTGATAACAAATTTTCATCTTCCGAAATCATCGCTTCTGATTTTGATTTCTGCCTTTGCGGGTCGGGAAAATGTCCTTGAAGCGTATAGCAGAGCTATCAAAGAGAGATACCGTTTTTACAGTTACGGCGATGCCATGCTGATTTGGTAGACGAATAGCGTTGGCAGACGAGGACTCGCCTAGGCGAGCTATGAGATCGGAAGAGCGTCGTGTAGGGAAAGAGTGTAGATC
>CAJVYT010000428.1 GCA_913009765.1 uncultured candidate division Zixibacteria bacterium | reverse complement strand
CCAACGATAACTGGGAGCTTCTTAACCCCTTTGTAGAACGTAATCTTAATTATTATGTTTCAGATATTACTGATGTATCTATTAGTGCATCAACTAATACAGACCTTTTCTCTCTCGGAATAGTAAATATACCAACAAAAGGTTTAATTTCTATAGGATTTACAGGCAAATATTTAAATTCGGGTGCATCTTATAGTAAGCTGTCTTTAGGAATAAAAATAGGATCAAGTTATTTTTTTCCCACGCAAGATGATAATGGCGCTGGTGATGTTAATATGGCAGTGTCAGGAGCAGACGGGACAAAATACAGGATATACAAAGGATTGGTAAGTTCAGATCCTTCTTTTGACTACAATGGATTTTCTATTGTTGATATTGAAGCTTCATCTGTTACTACGACTGAAATAAATATTGCAGAGTCTTTAAATGTAATCAGAAACCTTGCATTCCTGGCTGTTGACGAAGATATTGATAGAGTAATAGAACAATATTTTGCTTCAAAACCTATTAAGACAAAAACAATCTTGGTAAATTCTCGCCTCCAAAAGAGATAAAATAATTGATATGGAATGCCGATGGCCTCCTGTTTATGATTTTGATGAATTAGGAAAGGAAATAAATAGTCTCGTTTCATCATGTGGTATATTTGATGAATTCTTTCTTGAAGAAAATTTGAATTTAAACCTATGCCAAGGTGATATTGTAAAATTTCCTGGACAGTTCCCCTTCATTGATGAAAGTGGAAGTATTGCCATCATCGATGGTAATTATGACTATTGGTTAATTTTAGGAAACACTTGTGATCTTCATCGAAATCTACCGTCTCCCCATCTTTCACACATCTCACCATTAATTCCATTAGATAGCGATGCACCAGAGAATGTGGTTCGTGGTCTCCGCTCTTACAATAGTTACAAAAAGTTTTTTATTCCTCGATGGGATGATTCTGTTAATAAGTGTTTCACTATTGATTTCACACTAATGGCTTCAGTTGATAAAAACTGTTTACTGAATGTTACAGAACTTACAGCCAGATTGACATTTAAATCATGGCTATTACTACACTCATGTCTGGTTCGATACTTGGCTAGGGATGATGGAAGGCATGACTAAACACTCTTTTCAATTTGGCATCCATCCAGTCTTTGATTTCTTCGCATTCCAGCAAATTTGCCGGTTTGCTCACCTTGCCTATACTTTGTGCCGAATTTGGACCGTCCACTTTTAGCGGTATATTGGGTGTTGCTCAGCAGCCGCTACGCTTGGCCGAATTCGCCCTTCATCCATGGCGTCAACTAATTCTGTTGTACCTTCTTCAACTACTTTTTTAGCCCGACGGTATGTCGTTGATTCAGCAAACCCGGCTTTTTTTGCTGCTACGTCACGGCTTTTTTCACCTTTAGCTTGTGGGCATTTGCCCACACCCTCAGTATGCTGATTGACCCCGCGCCTATCACCTATTTCCCGCTGTATCGCCGCCGCAATCGATACCCTTTCCGAATAACAAAATTAGAGTTGATTTCTAAGACAGTATCTTGTTCGTTAGCTGCTGGTCAATTTTCATATGGATGTATCAGCCTAACTCGAGGGAAGTATGTTTTGTATTTAGTGTCTGAACGAAAATTCATTATCTCTTTTATAATCAATGTGATATAATACATTTAGGCAATGAGTCTTGTCCCAAGAAGCGGCCTAATTTGTGATTAAAGGCGTATTTTGGGCCTACAACAGGAATCTTCACAGGTTGAATACTATGCGATCCGTACTTAAGCCACAAATGTCACTGGGTGAAATGGCTATTGGAAAGATCAAACTTAACCCAAAATCCAGAGATGACATTCCTGCCATTTTGGCAGGATTGCAGTATATTTATATCACCCCGGCACTGCACGACGCTGTTTTTACTATTTTACAACAGATCATTCCCCAACAAACAAAGAAAGAGAAACGGGATCAAAATCATCAGACGGTGAGTTCATCGCTTGGGCGTCCTGGAATGGACCAATGGAAAATCCTCGTCCTGGGTGTACTTCGATTGGGCTTAAATACAGATTATGATCGCATCCATGAATTGGCCAATCATCATAATACCATTCGTCTAATGATGGGGCATAGTGACTGGTGTGACGATTACGAATATTCATTACAAACGATCAAAGACAATCTGCAATTATTTACGCCAGAAATTCTGGAACAAATCAATGTGGAAGTCGTCAAGGCAGGGCACAGTTTGGTAAAAAAAAAGCCCGGCGCTGGGCCAACAGCCAATAAGAGCTTGGTTGAACCAGTGGGAGAACCCACTTCAGAGAAACTCCATGGACGCTGTGATTCTTTTGTCTTAGAAACGAATGTACATTTTCCAACAGATAGTAGCCTTCTGTATGATGCCGTACGCAAGGCGATCGATGAAAGTGCTGTATTGGCTGCAATCTATGGGATCTCTGGCTGGCGCCAATCGGCCAATAATATCAAACAAGTTAAGAAACAGTATCGGAAGGTCCAAACGTTTAAACATTCCACTTCCAAGAATGCAGAAAAGAAGAGAACCCGAGCTGAGCTGATTAAAAAAGCGTACACCATCTATATTGAACTGGCAGAGAGGTGGATCCAGCGATCAGAACAAACCATAGAACAGCTGAAGATCAACGGCTGTGAAGCCGACGAAATGGCCATGCTTGAACAGTATCTATACTATGCACGCCTATTGCGGGAGCAAACGTACCGTCGGGTTATTCTGGGAGAAGTGATCGCACATCATGAAAAGATCTTCTCTATCTTTGAGCCGCATACTGAGTGGGTTTGCAAAGGGAAAGCCGGTGTGCCTGTAGAATTGGGTCTGCGGGTTTGCATTATGGAGGATCAACATCAGTTTATTCTTCACTCCAAGGTAATGGAGAAACTGACCGATGATAAAGTAGCCGTTGAAATGGTCACAGCAACACAAAAACTATTTCCCGATTTAACCTGTGTGAGTTTTGATAAAGGCTATCATAGCCGGGAAAACCAGAAACAATTAAAAACACACCTGGAGCAAGTCATCCTGCCCAAAAAAGGGCGATGGAGTGAAGCCGATCGGTTACGTGAAGGAAGCGATGAGTTTAGAAGATTGCGCCGCAAACATTCTGGAGTGGAGTCTGCGATCAACGGTTTGGAACACGGTGGGCTAGATGTTTGTCCTGATCATGGAATTGTGGGTTTCAAACGCTATGTGAGTCTGGCTGTGCTGTCACGGAATATTAAAAGAGTAGGAAGTATCCTTTACAAGCAGGCGGAGGAGAAAGAAAAACGCAAGCGTGGCCACTATAAAATAGCGGCATAAAAAATGAATAAAAAAGCGACCCACCGGGGATTATTACGTCCTGAATTTAACAAATTGCAGAATTATTGATAAATAAAGAGAAATGTTAATCACAATGATTGATGTGGCCGATATTTTGCTAAAAAGAGCAAAATATTTTTTAAAAAAACCACTTTTTCTGTCAGACACTAAATATAACGACCTAGCTGTGCGGCGTGAACGAAGCGCAGCGTAGTGAACGTCCGAACGAGCGCATTGTTAGCCCATCTTTGTCATCACCACATAAAATAGTCAGTAATAACATCATGTTATCAGTTTTCGATGCCCGTTAGGGCACTACTCTTTGTGTTTTTTGTGATTCAATGATCGTTTTCTCTGTCTTTCCAGGCACTAATTTCAGCTGCAGTGCCCGCAGGATTCGCTGCTGACAACTCTTCGGATAACTGCTTTTGCGGATGT
>CAJVYT010000427.1 GCA_913009765.1 uncultured candidate division Zixibacteria bacterium | reverse complement strand
TGTCGTCAACACTACTTTCGACCGTTTCTTTCGTTCTGTTGTCTTCTCCATCTCGCTATCTCTTTTTTCTTTTTGTCTTTTTATTTTTTTTTTTTTTGCTTTTTTTTCTTTTTCTTTCGTTTTTTTTTTTTTTTTTTTAATGATACGGCGACCACCGAGATCTACACTCTTTCCCTACACGACGCTCTTCCGATCTCCCCGGCATTTTCATATTGTTTGGCACTTTGGAACCGTCGAGACCCGGGAAATAAACTTTGTCAACAATATCAACGGTTTCCAAATAGTCGGCAATTTTCATCGCATTAAGTGAATGACGTTCCATTCGCAAATGCAGCGTTTTTATACCGCGCATCAGAAGCCATGATTCAAAAGGTCCAAGCATCCCGCCGACAGCATACTGATTAAAATGCAACTTTTCGGCAAGTTCGGAATCTTTTACAATCAATGCACCGCCGATAACATCGCAATGACCACCAAGATATTTCGATGCGGAGTGCATGACAATATCGGCACCCAGCTCAAGCGGCTGCTGGATATACGGCGTTGCAAAGGTATTATCAACTGCGACAATAATATTTTTCCCTTTAGCAGTCTCAGCCACTGCTTTAATATCGGTCAGTTTTAACAAAGGATTTGTCGGGGTTTCTATCCAAAATAATTTTGTATTTTTTTGAATTGCATTTTTAAAATTCTCAGCATTGGTTCCATCAACATAAGAAAATTCAATTTTGAATTTTTTCATCAGTTTTTCAAACAGACGATGCGTTCCGCCATAGAGATCATCAACAGCAACAACATGGTCGCCCGGTTCAAGCAGATGTAAAACCGCGGTGATAGATGCCAATCCCGACGCATAGGCAAAGGCATCGGTTCCATTTTCGAGTGCTGCCAACACTTCTTCAAGTGCTTTACGAGTTGGGTTTGACCAGCGGGAATATACATAACCGGATTCATCACCTGGAAATCCAACCTTGTACGTTGTACTCATATGAAGCGGAGTTGTAATTGCACCGGTTTTGTCTTCTCGGATTTGTCCGCAGTGAATAGCGTTTGTTTCAAATTTTCTGTTTTTAATATCACTCATAAGAGAACTCCTGTTTAAAGAAAACCTTTTTCTTTCATCCATTCATCATTGAACACTTTACTCATATATTTAATACCGCCGTCGGGGAGAATGACTAAAACTGTTTTATCTTCATCTAATGTTTTGGCATAGTTAAGAGCCACATGGACAGCCGAACCGCAAGAACCTCCGCCGAAGATTCCTTCTAAGCGGGTTAAATCTCGACAGGCTAAAAATGATTCTTTGTCAGTTACCTGTACAACTTTGTCGATAACAGAAAAATCAATTGTCGGGCAGAGCATGTCTTCTCCGATACCTTCTACATAATACGTGTGTGGTTCTATCATTGTTTTATCTTTATGATAATTATAATAAATAGAACCTATAGGGTCAGCCCCTATAACTTCTATTGATGAATCTTTTTCTTTAAGATAGCGTGCTATTCCCGAAACAGTTCCGCCGGTTCCAATACCACCGACAAAGACATCAAATTTTCCGCCTGTTTGTTCCCAAATTTCCGGACCGGTTATCTTGTAATGAGCTTCAATATTATCGAGATTAAAATACTGACCGATATAATATGAACCGGGGATTTCACGATGGATTCGTTTTGCGGTTTCATAGTAGCTTTCAGGTGACTCTGCCGGAACAGCGGTCGGGCAGATATGTACCTCGGCACCAAATGCTTTGAGTGCGTTTACTTTTTCATCTGACATTTTATCAGGAATTGTAAAAATAGCCTTATATCCGTGAGCAGCAGCAAACATTGCTACCGCAGCTCCGGTGTTTCCCGAAGTTCCCTCTACGATGGTTCCCCCCGGTTTAAGCTCGCCACGTTCTATAGCTTGTTTTAATATATAGGTTCCCATGCGGTCTTTTACCGAGCCGGAGGGGTTCATATATTCAGGTTTTACAAGTACGGTTGCTTTTACACCGTATTTTTTAGCCATCTGATTGAGTTTTATAAGCGGTATATTCCCAATCGCATCATCAATTGAATTCAAATAATAATTTCTATTGTCCAAAATATCCTCATTGTTAAAATAGATTAACATACTAACATGATAAAGTATACAGTTTTAGCGAGATGTCCACCTAAAAGTTTTCTGATTATCTAATCGATGGAATATTATAAAGTTCCGGTCTCTTAAAAACTAAAAAAACCTATTGACATATTTTTTGAAATAAATTAATATATTTGCAAAATAAGCCGATGTATTCGGTAACAAAATATCAACTTCTTTAGTTTTTGGAAAAATACGAAGATGAAATGCCAACAATGTCAAGAACTTATAATCAGTGACCCAATTAAGCAAAACGGAGAATTCTTTTGTTCTCTTGAATGTGCAAATCTTGCCGCAGGATATGAACCGGATGAAGAATTAGCCTATTTTGAAGAAGAGGAAATTTCAAAAGATTTATACAACGACTTTGAAGAATAAATTACGAGTCTCGTGATATTTTCATAATTTCATATTTTACTACACCGGCAGGAACTTGAACTTCAACTATTTCACCTACTGCTTTTCCTAAAAAAGCTTGTCCGATAGGTGACTGCACAGAAATAATATCATTGTCTAAGTCTACTTCCTCAGGCGGGGCAATAGTATATTCAATTTCATCATCATCTTCTAAATCTTTAATCAAAACCTTGGCATAGAGATATACTTTATCCGTCGGAATTGAATTAGGGTCAATAATTTGTATTTTCAGAAGTTTTTGTTGTAGTTCTGCAATTCTGCCTTCGATAACTTTTTGTCTGTCTTTGGCGGCATGATATTCGGCATTTTCAGAAAGGTCGCCCATTTCGCGTGTGCGTTTAATTTCTGCCACAATTTCAGGACGATCTTTGAATTTTAAACTTTTGAGTTCCGCCTCAAGTTTTTGACGGCCCTCTTTGGACATTAGTATTGGTTCGCTCATAACCAATTATAATGCTATTTTCACTTAATTGCAACAAGTGAAACAGTTTCTTTTTTGGCAAAGATAAAAAATAAAATTAACGAAAGAATCAACCCCGGAAAAATTGGTTTTATTGAAAACCAGTAATCTATTCCATTGATGTTTTTAGACAGATACCATATAAGCGATAAACTTCCGCTTGAAATAATTGATAAAAATGCAATTTTAGCGGGCATTTTTTTTGAACCTACTAAAGAGAAAAATACCGGAACCAATAATGCAGGCGTTCCCACAGACCCAAAGAATTTCCATATTTCAATGACCGAATCAAAAAAGAAAAGCGGCACAACGGCAAGCAGGGCTGTAACCAATAATCCTACTCTTGTGTATTTTACTGTTTGTTTTTCATCAATTTTAAAAATCTGCATCACTATATCTCTTGAAAAAGTCGAGGCAGCCACAAACGAATATGAGTCAACAGTCGACATAACAGTTGCAAGCATCGCCAACGCAAAAAGACCTAACAAACCGACCGGAAGAACTTCCAAAGCAATTGCAGGGTATGAGCCGACAGGATTTGCTAAATTCGGAAGAACCGCTCTTGCGTACATTCCGCAGCTTGTAGTTAAAAAATCAAAAAATGTCCAACAAGCTATCGAAATAAAAATTCCATTTTTGGCAACCTTACTTGTTTTGGCGGCATAACATCGCTGATAAAATGTTGGCTCTATTAAAGTTGCCAACGCAATGACATACCAGACCGCTATATATGATACAGAATTACCTCCATGCCAGG
>CAJVYT010000426.1 GCA_913009765.1 uncultured candidate division Zixibacteria bacterium | reverse complement strand
GAAACGATTATTCCAGAAACTACGAAAGTAATCAGTGCCACTGACTGGACTTCTATGCTTGTTTCTATTGATACATCAAATTATACTTTTGCTTTTAAAAGTAAACCCGACCTTACAGTAGGTGATATTTTAGTAACTTCAGCTGATGATGGATATTTACGAAAGGTAACTAAAATAAATCAGCAGGGGAATAATTACATCATAGAAACTGAATTTGCTTCAGTAACGGAAGCAATTGAAACTGGAAAGGCATCATTTTCCGATGCTTTGACTCCTGATAAGATAAGCAGTATAAGATATTTTGAAAAAGGTGTATATATTGATACCTCTTCTTATCTAAAAGAAACAAAGAGTTTTGAATTTAATTTAAATTACCTATTGTACGATCTTGATGGTAACGAAGAAACTGTAGATGACCAAATTAATATTAACGGACATTTGTCAATCTCAATGAATATAAACGGCGAATTTGAGATTCATAATTTCACACTTGAAAAATTAGCTGTTGAGTATAATTATGAAAAAGATATAACCGTATCAGCGATAAGTACAATCCTCAATCAAATTTCTTACGAAAAAACTCTAACAGAAATAAAATTTAACAAAATTACAATATTGGTTGGAGGAGTTCCTGTTATTATTAGACCTATATTAACTTTAAAAGGAGGTGCAATTTTAAACAGCAATGCAACTGCTGAAGTAGGTATTGTTGAAAATATTACTCAAAAAGTTGGCTTGGTTTATGAAAATTCAGATTGGTCTACTTATAAAGAATCAGACAAAACCCTTAATTACATTTTTCCTACATTATCTGATGATATTACTTTAACTTTTTATGTAAAACCTGAACTCCAACTAAAGATATATGGTACACTTTCACCATACTTGCAACCTAAATTATATGGCGAATTAGATGCTCATTTACAGTCAAACCCCTGGTGGGAGCTTTACGGTGGGTTTAATATTGATGTTGGAGCTAAAATGAAAATATGGAAAAAGACGCTTTTTGATTTTCATGTAAATGTTTTAAATTACAGAAAGAAAATAGCAGGAGCCGAAGGTTCTAATACTGCACCAACAGCATATTTTACAGTTGAACCAAAATCCGGTAGTACAAACACAGTTTTCAACTTTGACGCATCAGGTTGTTCAGATATTGAAGACCCTGTTTCAGACCTGCAAGTTCGTTGGGATTTTGATGGAGATGGAATATGGGATACGGATTGGGATACTGATAAGACAAAGAATTATCAGTATGATACTGAAGGCACATATAATGTTAAACTTGAAGTAAAAGATTCTGGGGGCTTAACTAATATTACAAAAAATGATGTTATTGTTAGTAATACTGGTTGTGATTTTCCGTATATTATATACCCAAATTCATCTACTATTTGGATTATTGGTTCACAGGTTGATATTCAGTGGGAAACGTGTAATTATAACAATAGCCTAAGAATTCAATTATTTAAAAATGACTCTAAAATACTTGATATCCAACAAGGTACCGATAACGATGGAGAATATAATGATTATCTTGTTCCAGAATCATTAATGCCAGGTACTGATTACAGGATTAAATTGCTTGATAGAACAAATGATGATTTATTCTCTTTTAGTGACTTTTTTGAAATTGCATCAAATTCATCAGGAAACACCTTCACCGACCCCCGCGACGGTCAAACCTACAACATTGTAACCATTGGCACACAAACCTGGATGGCCGAAAACCTGAATTATCAAACCGGTAATAGCTGGTGTTACGATGATAACCCTGAAAATTGTGAAATATATGGAAGGTTATATGACTGGCCAACAATAATGAATGGTGAAGGAAGCAGTGATGAAGTGCCAAGTGGAGTACAAGGCATATGCCCAGAAGGATGGCATATTCCATCAGACTCAGAGTGGAAGATACTTGAAGGTTTTACCGACACACAATATGGAGTTGGTGACAGTGAATGGGATAAATTAGGAGAAAGAGGTTATGATGCAGGGCTTAATTTAAAATCTACTGCAGGATGGGAAGATAATGGTAATGGGATTAATCAATTCGGGTTTAGTGTAATACCTGGAGGTGCAAGAAGTGAACATAATTATTATAGCGGATTAATGAAAACGGCTGCCTTTTGGTCTTCAACAGAATTATCCAATCAAGATGATGCATATAATAGGGTTTTTCATTATGAGAAAAATGGTATTATTAGGCCTCATTATAACGATGATGGAGAAGAATCTGGTAAATCTTTGAGGTGTATTAAAGACTAAAATACAAGGTGATTCAATACTGAATCCAAAAAAACAATCTCTCTCCTCATTGTTTTCGTCGAGATGATATATGTTAAATGTTTTGGTTTTTCGAAGGTTTCTTCAACACCTCTCTTCGACTTGAAATGGCACGAAGGGAATAATCATTTTTCCTCTATTACCGGCACCTCCACCACCACCCTTGTCCCTGCGGCATCTCCGTTTGCATCCAGCAAATCTTCGTAACGGTAGGTGATGCGGATGCCTTTTACTTTTTCAAAAAGCGTGGTCATTTCGTTGATGACTTTTAATCCCGTTCCGTGGCCATCGGGATGTTGAGCTGCGGCCTGCCGCCCAATGCCGTCGTCCTGGATGATGATCCGGATTTGGCCGTCAGTCTGTGTCACTTTGATCAGGATATGGCCTTTCCCTTTCTTATGTCGCAAGCCGTGTCTGATGGCGTTTTCCACAAAAAGCTGGATAAACATCCGGGGAAGTTCTGCGTCAAGGTTAACGGCAGGGTCAACATCAATTTCATAGGACAGCCGGTCTTTGAACCGCAGCTTTTCCAGTTCCAGGTAGTTCTCCACAAATTTTAGTTGTTCACCCAGCGTGGCCGTTAATTCACCGGCACGGGTAAACATTAACCGCAGCATGTTGCTGAATTTGATCAGGTAACGGTGAGCCGTCTCATTTTGCCGGTTCAGGATGCTTGTTGAAATGCTGTTGAGCGCATTAAACATAAAATGCGGGTCCATCTGGCCTTTGATGGTTTTCAGTTGCAGGGCGTTCAGGCGGTTCTCAACTTCCATCTTACGCTGCAATTGAATCCTCTGAACGTACAGGATGAGCCAGATGATGGCAACAATGACCAGGTAAATACCCAGCCAGAGAGGGTATTTCAGATAATACAGCTTATTATCGCTATAGGTATAAAGAAAAGCTTTGTTGCCGGGTTTAATGAATAACTCCGGCAGTTTGTTGCCGTTCTTTTTAACGGAAATACAAAACGGGATTTTTGAAAAAGGCTCATAATCTGTATTAATTACCACAGGATTCTTAAAATCTGCCTGTGTGATGATGAAACTGTAATTGTCACCTCTGTAAATAAATTCATCCCAACCATCCCCGTTTAAATCGGTTGTTATTTCTAGTTTTTTGGGTTTAAAATTATTTAATGTTTTTAAGGGTCGGAAAAGGGTGTCCACCAAAAGGATTGTTTTTTTATCCCGCTGTATCATAATCACTTGTTTTCCCTTGTAATTAATTGTGTTTATATGAGGGTGGAAATGATAAGGGATATCAAGTTCTGTCACCTCTTTTTTCCGGATAATTTCCCCTTTTCCGTTAAACAGGGCAATTATAGAGGGAGGGTTCGATTTGTTCCGGTTTCTGAACAATAAAGCAATACGTTTTTTCTTCCCTGATTTTATTACTGCCAGACTGGTATAAGATGGATAAGCATCAACTTTAACGGGCGGGAAAAGAAACTGCAAGTTATTGTCGAATCCCATAAACCAGGAACTGTAATC
>CAJVYT010000425.1 GCA_913009765.1 uncultured candidate division Zixibacteria bacterium | reverse complement strand
CGAACTAGCAGTCGTAGCCATCTCTATCGTTCTTTTTTTTTTTTTTTTGTTGTTATTGTTTTTTTTTTTTTTTTTATTTCTTTTGTTTTTTTTTTTTTTAATGATACGGCGACCACCGAGATCTACACTCTTTCCCTACACGACGCTCTTCCGATCTCCGTTAGAACGAACATCAACTTCAAATGACAAATTATTTATAAGCATAATTGAACGGCTTTCACCAAGTTTATGAGAGTCGATAACCACTTCTTTGCCGTTTATTGTGGCATAATATTTTTCAGACTTATATTTAATATCAATATCAAATTCTTTATTTTCTATTTTTACGAAATAACGCATTAGGAGTTCCCTCCTAATCGTTTAACAGATTCTTTTCGATGGAAAACTTTCCATACAGACTCTTTACTATGTTTTTTATCTTCATCTAAAAGTATTTTTCGCTCATTTATAAAAGTATCAACCGCCACCGCAAGAGCTGCTTGTTCTTTGAGTTCATCACTTAATAGAATAAAATTGTTTTCGGGATACTCCTCTTTGATAAATGCTGTAGAAATATCACCGCTCACAAATTTTTCATTGTCCATGACCACTCGACAAAATCCGATAGTAGTTTTTAAACCTGACACACGGTATTCTTCCAATGCCCGTTTGCACCGTTCGATTGCTTCTGCTCTGTCTTTACCCCAGACAATCATTTTGGCAATCATCGGGTCATAATAGATAGGCACTTCAGAAAAGATAACTACACCCGAATCAACCCGTACTCCCGGACCTGCAGGAATGCGATAGTTCTTGAGCGTTCCTGTACAAGGCATAAAATTTTGTTGAGGGTCTTCAGCAGAAATTCGGCACTCAATAGAATGTCCATTTATAGAAATATCATCTTGAGTAAGAGTAAGCTTGGCACCCTCGGCAACAGCAATCTGCTCTTTTACTAAATCAACACCGGTAACAAGTTCGGTCACTGGATGCTCCACCTGTAGACGAGTGTTGACTTCTAAAAAGTAAAACGACATATCTTCATCGACCATAAACTCAACAGTTCCTGCCCCTATGTAGTTTGTCTGTTTAGCGATACTGAGCGCGGCATCGCCCATTGTCTTACGGAGTTTTTCTGTCATCACAGGTGAGGGGGATTCCTCTATAAGTTTTTGGTGACGGCGTTGGATAGAACATTCACGTTCATTCAGATGTATGCCGTTTCCATGTTGATCGGTGAGAATCTGTATCTCAATATGACGAGGGCGTAAAAGATATTTTTCTATGTATACCCGACCATCACCAAAAGCAGAAACAGCTTCAGAAGATGCCCTTTTGAGAGACTCTTCAAAATCTTCCGGTTTTTCAACTACCCTCATACCCTTACCACCACCGCCTGCAGCAGCTTTGATTAAAATCGGATAGCCGATTTCACCTGCTTTGACTAATGCGTCTTTCATATTTTTATTATCAAATTCACAACCGGGTACAAGCGGAAGATTTGCTTTTATCGCTGCCTGACGAGCCTGCAGTTTATCCCCAAGCAAAGTAATTGTTTCAGGTTTGGGACCGATGAAAATAATTTTTTCATCAATACATCTTTGGGCAAACAGTGCATTTTCTGCTAAGAAACCATACCCGGGGTGGATAGCATCGGCACCTGAATCTTTGGCAGCCTTGATAATATTATCGTGTACTAAATATGATTCCGATGAAGGTGATGCTCCGATATGGTATGCTTCATCTGCCATACGGACATGATAGGCGGATGCGTCGGCATCGGAGTAGACCGCTACCGAGACAATTCCGATATCGCGACATGCACGGATTATCCGTACAGCGATTTCACCACGATTGGCTATGAGTATTTTTTTTATTTTATGCATGTTGTATATCCTCCCCCCTATAACGGGATGTTGCCGTGTTTTTTAGGAGGGTTGGAATCCTGCTTGGTCTCAAGCATTTCAAAAGCACGTATCAGGCGAGGGCGAGTTGTTTTCGGCTCGATAACATCATCGACATATCCACGCGAAGCAGCATTAAACGGGTTGGCAAATTCTTTTTGGTAATCATCGGTAAGTTCTTGCAGTTTTGCTTCAGGTTTGTCTGAATCATTTATATCTTTTCTGAAAATAATTTCAACCGCACCTTTGGAACCCATCACCGCAATCTCAGCAGTCGGCCAGGCGTAGTTCATGTCGCCACGGACATGTTTTGAATTCATAACATCGTAAGCACCACCATACGCTTTGCGGGTAATGACTGTGATTTTCGGAACAGTCGCTTCGCAATAGGCATACAAAAGTTTGGCACCATTTTTAATAATTCCGCCATGTTCCTGATCAACTCCGGGCAAAAATCCGGGGACATCTTCAAAAGTAAGAAGCGGAATATTAAAAGCATCACAGAACCGAATAAATCTGGCACCTTTCATAGAGGAATCCGAATCAAGCACACCTGCCATAACAGCAGGCTGGTTGCTGATGATTCCAATTGAACGTCCGCCAAGATGAGCAAACCCGACAAGAATATTCTGAGCATACTCAGCATGTACTTCAAAAAACGATCCTTTATCGACAATAGCGTTAATTACATCTTTCATGTCGTACGGCTGGTTTGGATTTTCAGGAACAATTTTATTGAGTGACTCATCTTCACGGGTAAGCGGGTCGGTACATTCAACAAAGGGAGGGTCTTCCAAATTATTTTGCGGAATATAACGCATCATCTGTTTAAGTTTTGTAATTGTATCGGCTTCATTTTCACAGGCAAAATGGGCTACACCTGATTTTGATGCGTGTACCATGGCACCGCCGAGTTCCTCGGAGGTGACATCTTCATGTGTCACAGTCTTGACAACATTTGGTCCGGTGACAAACATATACGAGGTACCTTTGGTCATAAAAGTAAAATCAGTAATTGCAGGTGAATAAACAGCCCCACCGGCACAAGGACCTAAGATTAGAGAGATTTGTGGAATGACACCTGATGCTAAAGTGTTGAGAAGAAAAATATCAGCATATCCGCCAAGCGATACAACACCTTCCTGAATTCTGGCACCGCCTGAATCATTGAGACCAATAACAGGAGCTCCAACTTTCATAGCCATTTCCATTATTTTACAAATTTTTTCAGCGTGAGCTTCTGAAAGTGAACCACCAAAGACAGTAAAGTCTTGTGAGAAAATATAGACAATCCGTCCGTTTATTTTACCGCATCCTGTTACAACGCCATCACCCAAAAACTTTTGTTTTTCAAGCCCAAACTGAGTTGAGCGATGGGTAACGAACATATCAAATTCTTCAAACGAATTAGCATCAACCAAAAGTTCAACACGTTCTCGTGCGGTCAGTTTGCCTTTTTTATGCTGCGATTCAATTCGCTTTTCACCACCGCCAAGTTTGGCTTTAGTTCGCATTTCTTCTAGTTTATTTAATTTTTCTTCAAGCGACATAAGGTATCTCTTTTTAAAAAAGATTTTATATAGACAGAGCAATGCCCTGTCGCTACAATTTAATTTCTTGTCGGGTTTCTCTCAATTATGTTTTTATTGAATCGGAACACCGACCTACTTTCAATTTGTCGGAACCACAGGGGTTTCGACCTACTTTACATTTTCAATCTTCAATCTTTTTCCGTCTGCTTTGACACGAGCAAACGGTATTTCCATATCATGGTCAAATGCCATGATAACATTGTCTTCAATTATTTCAGGTAACTTTTTTCTTTTAATTTCCATAGAGTCAAGCGGATACAAATCGGTCGCTGGAAGATCGGAAGAGCACACGTCTGAACTCCAGTCACACTGAT
>CAJVYT010000424.1 GCA_913009765.1 uncultured candidate division Zixibacteria bacterium | reverse complement strand
AGGACACAGCCTGCTGCCTGGTAGCACAGGAAGGCGGCATGGACCCGCAGATGGAAAAGCTGATGAAGCAGATGGGCCAGCAGATGCCCGAGAACAAGAGGATACTGGAGCTAAACCCCAAGCATCCCTTATTCGAAGCGATGAACAAAATATTCGAGAAGGACCAGAAGGCCGTTGCACTCGAGGAGTACATCACGCTCCTCTATAACCAGGCTCTCCTGCTTGAGGGATCGAAACCGAAGGACCCGGCCGCATTCGCCAGCGCTGTTACAAAACTGATGGTGAAGGACGCGAAGGGGAAATAGAATAAACGTAGGGGCTAGGCGCTGCCTCGCCCAATACAACAGATCAAATTGTAGGGGTCCCGTAAGACGGGGCCCTTTTTTGTTTAGGGGACTGTCGTCAGATACACTTTATGTGTTGACTGGCTAGTGAACCTCAATAAGTGTTTGGTGCAGACATGTTCTGCAACCTGATAATTGAAACTAAGTCAGAACCTGACTGCCGTAAGGTAGGTATTATTTGTATCGCTGATTGAAAGAACTGGATTCCTCCGCCTCAGGCGGACGGGAATGACAGATAACGGTTATCTACGTCTCTTGACTATCGGAGGCCTTATAAGTGTTAGATTGTCATTATGGACGTGACTCGTCATCAAAGGAATCCTCTTCAGGCGAATGCATCATGTCAAGCGTGCTAAGTGGAATAGATCGCCCTCTCTGTTCATGCACACTAAACTCCTCATTTTTTGGCTCTGGCAAAGTACCAGACGCACGAAGTTCCATTAATATAATTTTTCTGCATTCCGTACAATATTTCTCTTTCTTCTTAGCTTCCAACTTATTACATTTTATACACATACGCTTCTTATCTTTATTGAAGTGTCTAGTTTTAACAAATTCAGCGCTGCATATGTTGTCTCTATAAATTTCTTCTAATGATTCGTTATTCTGTAGTAAAATGATAATAAGCTTGGGAGCAAACTTATAGTTGTCGAAATTCATCTCCCATTTTCTTTCAATCCAATCTTCAGTAGGATAATTTAATTCAGTCAATGCTCTCGCTATCTTCTTGTAATAAGTTGATAAATGCACCTGTTTTGCTCGTGAAGCCATTTCACTAAGCACATGCAGTTTGTTAATTATTATTTCTTTGCTCATATCATGGTTGTAATATATCAGATTAATTAATTCATAAACTGGTCTTACCCACGAAAAGTGGACACGGTTAATGTGTTAAATTTCTGTTCATAATCATTTGGACTTAGATAGCCGATTTACATACAACATACCAACCACAGTCAAAAAAGGTCTCGCTGGTTCGATTTCACAGCAGCGCTTTGTTAGGCAATTTTTTTATTCCATATGCAGTCGGCAAGGGACTTGTAAATAGTGCTTGCCAATTCAACAGGTACGGCATTGCCAACTTGTCGCATGCTTTCCGACCAAGACCCCAGAATTCTATATTCTTTGGGGAACGTTTGGAGTAGTTTTGCTTCATAGGTTGTAAAATATCTGACTGAACCGTCTGCATATCTAATCATATTTTCGCCACCGGGAACCCCATGACCTCCTGCCTTAATGGTTTTTGAAGGAAGGTCGATAAAGCTACCAGTATGACCGGGATACACCCGTGCTCCTTCTCTTAAGATATGCTCAGGGCAATAAGAACCTTCTTTGTCTGGATAAGGAATACCAGAAAGTCGATCTCGTATAGTTTCCCATGGTTTTTTTTCGGGAGGGAACATGACTGATTGGTTTTTCATTTTATTGATGACTGCCAAAGTTCTTTTGTCATAACAATCGAGATTGGAAGGAGGTACAATATCATGCCTTTTCCAATATTCTCCCGTGACAAATTGAGACCAAATTAAAGAATCCGAGGAGTGTGTTTTCTCAGGAAATGACCATTGCACACCAAGGTCATCTCTGATGCCAACAATTATAACTCGCTCTCTTCTTTGTGGAATGCCGTAATCTGCTGCATCAATCAAACGAAAAATTACATTATACTTAATTCCTACATAGTTCTGTGATGTGTGAACTTTTTCTAATCGTTCAAGATGGTCATCCCATGTTTCATTTTTGCATAGGGATACATCAGGATAGGTCAGGCGGAGGATTATGTAGCTAAAGTAACTTGAAAAAGATTTCCTCAGTAGTCCTTTGACATTTTCAAAAACAAAAGCCGAAGGCGTACATTCTGAGATAGCCCTACACGCATGAGGGAACATATCCCGTTTGTCGGCTTCTCCTTTATGTTTACCTCCCAATGAAAAGGGTTGACATGGAGGACCACCAGCAATTATGTCAACATGACCATAGTCATTAAAATTGAAACTGGCTACATCTACACAATGAACAATTCCTGAATCAAAGTTGTGGCGCAAGGTGTTGGAAGCTTCTGTATTCCATTCAATAAGGGCTTCGTGGTGTATACCTGTTTGCGACATACCAAGGGCCATCCCACCTGCCCCTGAAAACAACTCTAAGGATGAAAGTTTAGGCATTTAAGATTCTCCGTTTATTTGGGACATGAATGATTCAATATCTTTCAGCAACTTGCCTTTGTTACTGTGTTTGCCCTTGCATTTCTTCGCCCATGATCGACCTGGATGACAAACATCCCAGTCAGACATGGCCTGTTCATATCGTCCACTTCCTGGGTCATGATTGCCGAAGCCATCGATTAAGGAGTTCCAGATAGGTTTATACGAGCGGATAAGAGCAGCTTCAACAGTGCCGATAAGGTCGCTTTCAGCTCCCTCAAGAATCATAAACCTACATTGGAAATCGCTTGGCATTAAGCCTGCGCCTTGTTCAAGGCTTCTGCCGTGCTCCCGAATCCTGTTGTTGAGTTCGTAGCTAAAACTCTCTGTAGAGTTTGAAGAACGATACTGCCTCCATCCTTTAGGTACGGCTTTTCCGACATATATTGGAATATTGTATGATGTTCGGTTGATTTCATGGAAGCTCTTGTAACTACCTGTTTTTGCAGTGCAATAAATGGCATATACGCCTGTTCCATGAAAACGCTCAGGTACTGGAATGGTCTGAACGGGTGTTCCGTTAAAGAAGCGAATGGTGTCTTTGATAATTTCTTCAAAGTCCGGTGAGTGGAATACATGTTTGTTTCGATCAAACTTCATCATCTAATATACTATTTTCTATGTAAAAGATTAAGCACATTATTTTTTCTTTGCCTAACGCGAAACTGAGGGGTGCGATTATCCGCCGTAGCTTTTGCGGAGGCGGATTAAGCATCCCTCTCAAGTGACTGGTTAGAAGTTTCTATGTTTATAGATTTAATATATTCGAAATACTTATTACGAATTTTGAACAACCACAGTATATAAATAATCCAGATAGTAAAAATAAGTGTATTAGGCCAATCGAGCATGTTTGATCCAGGAGATTTTAAAAACTGCTGTAGGAAGAATAAGGGAACTATTGGTAATATGAGCAAATTAATATGCCATGCAAATCGAGAGCGTTTTTTGTAGAGTAATACAAAAGAGGCTGCAATCAATATAGTAAAACATGTCTTTATCGAAGTGTTAAAATTAAATTCATTGATTTGAAATAATTTTATAGTATCCACAAACAAGCTTGTTATAGAAGACATATGGTGTCGCGTCTCCAGATTTCAGGTTTCCATTGAAGAATGGAGACGCGACACCATCCTCATATCAGTATAATTATCCTCTTTGACTTCACCTCTTTCAGTAAGTATCTTTTCATTCGATCGTACAACGGGGTGTGTCCAAATTTGTTTTCAACAATATACCCCGCTATGTGTGCAGTCTCTTCAG
>CAJVYT010000423.1 GCA_913009765.1 uncultured candidate division Zixibacteria bacterium | reverse complement strand
AATTAAGAAAAGTCTACATCCCGCCAAAGGATCATCCATGGAGAAAATACAAGACAAGGAGTTATCCACAATATGCACAGAATTAACAAAAAGAAAAAGTTTGATCAAAAAGAAAAATTTACTACTATGACATAGTCCTATGGAATACTAATCTTAACAAAATAGGACATTTCTATTTTGGTTTGACCCAAAAATCTACATAGAAAGCTAAAAAAAGAGTAGAAAGAAGCAGCCTCCGCTGGTATAATAGCAAAAACAGAACATCACCCAATGGGTGAAAAACGGAGATAGAAATGCTATTAACAAAAAAGATGTCGCAAGTTAAATTAAGAAGGACTAAAGAAGGGGTAACGGGAAAGATGGGGTTAAGCTGGATAGGCCATTGCATGGAGCATTTTGGATTAGAGGAAATGGTTAAAGAGGTATATGGGGATAAAAAGAAAAGCAATCGAGAGATAGGGGCATATGAAAAGATTATGGCGGGAGCAATGACAAGGATAGCAGGAGGAGACAGAATAGAAGATATAGAGACGTTAAGAGCGGATAAAGGATTTGTGGATAGCTTGGGCTGGAAGCAGATAGCAGGAGCGGATGCGTATGGAAACTTCATAAATAATAAACGAAATAACGGAAAGATGCGAATACTAAATGAGATGATAGCAATCAAATCAATGAGAGAATCGGAAAAAGAAAAGTTTACTTACGATAATGATGCAACATATTCTAACAGCAATAAGAATAGCGCTGCATATTCATATCAGGGAACACGACAGCATAGCGGGCTAATCGGATGCATAGCAGAATTAGGAGTAATAAATACAGAAGATTTTCGCAGAGGCAATATAAGTCCGCAGACAGGAATATATGAACAATTAGAGAAAGCAGTCAGACAGGCAGAAACTGCCGGGAAAAAGATAAAGAGGTATAGAAGTGACTCAGCATCGCATCAGAACAAAATATTCGGACTATGTAATGAAGAGAATATAGAATATTACATAAGTTTGGATAAAAACGGGGCTGTGAAAGCGTGTATAGAAGTGATAAAAGAAAAAGAATGGAAACCATTGACTGGAAGATATAAGGAACGATTAGGAACAGAATGGGCAGAGACAGTGTATGTAACCCAAGAAGGCATATCGATGAGAATGATGATATTGCGTTGGGCGAATCCGAATCCAGATTTATTTGATGATAGCCTTTTTTGTTATCATGCGATAGGAACGAATAATAATGAGATTAACGCAATGGAGTGGCTGGAGATACATAACGGACGGATGGGAACTATAGAGCAGATCAATAAAGAAATTAAGGCAAGATTGGGTTGTGACTATGCGCCGAGTCATGAGTTTGAAAAGAATCGGGGATATTTTTTAATGGGAATTATTGCCCATAATATTGCGCAGATTATGAAGTTGTTTTATTTAGGGGGATCAGCAAAACAGTGGACACTTAAGAGAATGCGGTATCAATTTATCAATGTATGCGGGAAAATAATCAAAACAGGGAGACAATTTTACTGCAATATTACTAATGTAACAAAGGAAACATTTGAGCTATTTAGAAACTGTAAATCGCAGCTGATAATAATGTGCTGATTATTAAGAAACAAATCGGGTTATATAGAGTATATACGGAAGAGGTGTGTCTGTAATTGGGAAAAATCCGAAATAAAACGTTCTTTGAGTGAATTAAGAGAACTTAAAAGATAATTCTTGGCAGAAGTAAGTAGATTAGGTGAAAATTAATCCCGAATTTTCTTGAAATCCATGTATTTGCTGGTCTAAATAGGAATTTGGGTTTTAATTCATTGCTTGCAAAGCTACAAGATGTTATATTAATAGAAATTTTTGCGATTTTTAAAACTAGTTCAGGGAGGGAGAAAAATGATGCGCTCAACTACAATCCTTACTGTAAGGCATAAGGGAAAAGTAGCTATAGGTGGTGATGGCCAAGTTACACAAAACGAAACTATTATGAAACATAATGCAAAAAAACTACGTAGATTATATAATGATCAAGTGCTGGTTGGTTTTGCAGGGGCAACAGCAGATGCTTTTACTCTGTTTGAAAGGTTTGAGAAAAAGCTGGAGAAGTATGGTGGCAACCTTCAGAGAGCTGCAATTGAGCTTGCAAAAGACTGGCGCACAGATAGAGTTCTAAGAAGGCTGGAGTCTTTGCTTGCTGTTGTCAATAAGGATTATTCGCTTCTTATATCCGGCAATGGAGATGTTATTGAACCAAGTGACGGCATACTAGCCATAGGCTCCGGAGGTCCTTATGCGCTTGCTGCAGCTAAAGCGCTGATAAAATATTCAGACCTCTCAGCAGCAGAGATTGTTAAGGAGGCCATTCTAATAGCATCTTCAATATGCATATATACGAATGATAATATTGTTGTAGAAAAACTTTAGGGAGAAAATTCTAATGGATGCACTAACACCAAAACAAGTTGTAAAAGAGCTTGATAAATATATCATTGGACAAAACAATGCAAAGAAGTCTGTTGCGATAGCTCTGAGAAACAGATGGCGCAGACAGAAGCTGCCTTTGGAACTGCGTGACGAAGTTGCTCCAAAAAATATTATTATGATCGGACCAACAGGTATAGGGAAAACAGAGATTGCCAGACGCCTCGCACGATTGGCTCAGGTGCCATTCCTTAAGGTTGAGGCATCAAAATATACAGAGGTTGGCTATGTTGGCAGAGACGTAGAATCTATGATAAGGGATCTGACTGATCTTGCAGTAAAGATGGTAAAGGATAGCGAAACCCACCGTGTTGAAATCAAGGCTTCGGAGCTTGCAGAGGAAAGGCTGCTAGATCTGCTCCTGCCCCCTGCAAAAAACAAAACTGATGATAAGGAAAAAGAAGAGCAAATTAAAAGAACACGCGAAAAGCTAAGAATGAGACTTAATGATGGCAAGCTTGACAATAGAATGGTTGAACTCGAGATAAAAAATCACATAATGCCCATGGTCGAAATCTTTTCAAGTTCCGGCATAGAAGAAATGGGAATAAATTTTCAGGACATGTTTTCTAAAATGATGCCGAAACAGAGCAAGAAAAGAAAAGCAACCATTAAGGAAGCAAGGCGTATCCTCACTCAGGAAGAAGCAGAAAAATTACTTGATATGGATGAGGTTATTCGTAATGCCATATCCAAAGTAGAAAATTATGGCATAGTATTTATTGATGAGCTTGATAAGATTGCAGGCACTAAATCGCAATCAGGGCCTGACGTGTCAAGGGAGGGTGTACAGAGAGACATACTGCCTATTGTAGAAGGAACAACTGTTGCAACAAAATATGGAATGGTAAAGACGGATCATATTCTATTTATAGCAGCCGGCGCTTTTCATGTGAGTAAACCCTCAGACCTTATCCCTGAACTGCAGGGAAGATTTCCAATAAGAGTTGAACTCTCAAGTTTAAGTGAAGATGACTTTAAGAAAATCCTCACACAGCCTCGCAACGCATTGATTAAACAATACACAGCGCTTCTGAAAACAGAGAATGTTACGATTGAGTTTACAAAAGATGCTATTCAGGAAATTGCCTCTATGGCGTTCAAGGTAAACCAGGAGACAGAGAATATAGGAGCCAGACGCCTTTATACTGTTGTTGAAAAACTGCTGGAGGATATATCCTTCAATGCGCCTGAGGAGAGCGGCAAAAAGATCGGAAGAGCGTCGTGTAGGGAAAGAGTGTAGATCTCGGTGGTCGCCGTATCATTAAAAAAAAAAACAGTAACATACACACACACCAACACACCATTCCGTACTTAACCAAGCGCCCAATGTCACATACACGGC
>CAJVYT010000422.1 GCA_913009765.1 uncultured candidate division Zixibacteria bacterium | reverse complement strand
ACGTCACCGCCGAGGGCTTCCTGGCGGCAAAGAACTCCCCGCACCTGGAGATCTTCCGCAAGAAAGGCATCGAGGTGCTGCTACTGCACGACCGCGTCGATGAATGGCTGGTATCGCACTTGACCGAATTCGACGGCAAACCGCTGCAATCCGTGGCCAAGGGTGAGCTTGATCTCGGTGATACCGATGATAAGGAAGAAAAGAAAAAACAGGAAGCTTCCGAGAAAGAATTTAAGGACGTCAATGAGACTATTCAAAAAGCCCTGGGTGATAAGGTCAAAGAGGTGCGGGTGACGCATCGCCTGACCGATTCTCCGGCCTGCCTGGTGGCCGACGAGAACGACATGGGTATGAACATGGATCGTATCTTAAAAGCCATGGGTCAGGATGCACCGACGGCGAAACCCATAATGGAAATCAACCCAACGCATCCGCTGGTGGCGCAATTGAAGTCGCAGAAGGATAAAGCCAAGATCGAGGAATGGAGTAATTTGTTGTTTGATCAGGCGTTATTGAGTGAGGGTGGTACCCTTGATGATCCGGCAGGCTTCGTGCAACGACTTAACAAAATGCTCCTGGAGTTAACGATTACTAGCAAGTAAGAACTACTCAATACTGCCTGCTGGGTTTTAGTATTGGACGATCGACGCGCAGGGATGCGCTAATGCCGCGGGAGACAGGACGTCGGGAGCGGCCAGCGGGGTTTGTTCAGCGACTTAACAAAATGTTGTTGGAGTTGAGTATTACTGCTAAATAAACCATTAATGTCGGGGAGGTTAAAAATAAGTCACTCCGACCCCTTTATTTTTCTATCAGATTACAACGGATCGTCAATATCAGACAAAACAGGATAATAACCAACTGCTCCTTTTTCGCTGCTATCTCGTCTCTCCTTATGCTCTACTATCCCCAAAGAATAATTACGTGGTTCTCTACATGCATATAATATCTTCGCATCAGCTTTATGTTCTGAATTAAATTTCTTTACCTCGCATTTTATTTTTTCTATATCTTCATCCCCAGTTCGGCGCCCAATAATTACTGCCTTTAAACTAAGTGAATTATAGTTACGAGGAAAATCATCTTGGTAAAAATAATATCGTATTTCTTTCTCATACGCCCACTCTAATGATTTTGTTAATACTACAGTTTCAATGTTTATCTTCAAAATACCTTTTGTTATATGACCTTCAAACATGTTTACTTCTGGTATATGTGACGAGTACTTAACTTCGCCCCAATTAAGAACATCACCACTATGTATAAACATTTCATCTTTATCAAAACAATAAATAATTCCTTTGTGCTTATCAGAATAATGTGACCACAAAATATTATTGTTAGCAGTTCTTGAGAAACAAGTAACTTTAATTTGTTGTAACTCCTTATCAACTATTGCTCGATCTTTAAAAGACTGGCCATTTCCGAAAGATGCTATTCTTTCTTTGTCTGTCTTAAAACAATGAAAAATATGATATTCATGTTCATATATATCATTATAGTTATAGAGCGTATTAAACCCTAACGTCACATCATTTAACGTACGCTCTAGGTTATTGAGCTTCCCGTATTTAAAAACACAATTAGAAAGTATTTTATTAATGTTAGACATATATTTATAATTTAATTGTGGTCAGAGAGGAATATTCTCCAATATTAGAAACAATTCCTCTCTGACCCAGTTTTCTCGCTAAGTCGCGGGTGAATTCACTCGACTTATTTCTTCATTTTCATTGATTATTCTTCGTATCATAAACTGGCCGGTCTGTTTCTCGGCCAACTATTCTTTTTAGAACTGTAACTAATTGATCTTCATTAAAAGTTATTTCTACTCTTAGATATTTCCTTTTTTTTCTCAATTCAAATAAACCAAAATTACATTCCTTGATTTTTTCTGGTGTACCCTCTTTATACCACTTCCTAACCCACCAAGCCCAAAAGTCCGCTGCTTGCAATGGAAGAAACTCCTCATCATCCTCAAACCTTGGAGGATCCCCATATAATTGTTTTACATTATCTGGTCTGTTTTCCATATAGAAATCCCATCCTGATAAAATTGCCTTCTTTTCCGCTCTATTATCAAAGATAAAATTAATTTTTTCGTCTAATGGAATTGCTTCTACTATTTCTGATCGATGTAAATGAAACATATCTAGCAAACAGCGAAATGCGATATAATAAGAATTTGAATGTATCCCCCAATCTATATCTGCTTTTGGCACAGTGATTCGGGATATTGCATTCTTCAATTCTGATATATCAATTTTTACCGATACAAAACCGAGAACATATTTCTCAATAATTTTGAGGAAAGCTGGTACTCTTTCCATCCGTTCCTCATTCACTGCCATATGAGACATTTTAAAATAATAGTTACCGTCTTGGTTCTTCATCCCATATGGAAGCATCTCTTCCCATTCTTTTGAAAAATCTTCCCAATTTTTCTCATCAGCAATATATCCTGCCATGACGAATACTCCGTCATTCTCAATACTCTCATCAATATATACATATATTGTCATTTTGCGGAAATTATAAAATTAAGTGGGGTCAGATCCCAATTGTTTCTAATAGTTAGAGAAAACTGTGCTCTGACCCCACTTTTCATAACAAATCGTCGTACCGATCGCCGTACACTTTACGAGCTCGTTGGATAAAATCTGCTGTGATTACTAGTTTTGACATTATGGCTGCACCTCCGTAGACGTGAGGATTTTTTTTGCGCCAGCAGTCCAAATTGTAGGTGCAGAAATCTGTGGCTTGCCATAACCAATACGCCCCGCTACGCGCGGGAGATTGATAGTATTTTCACCAACACCTTGCATCTCTCCAGTGTAAATTCGATGAGCGTGTGTGACAGTCAAGAACACACCACTTTCTTCATCCTTAACCTCGACAATATGTTGCATAGGAATATCGCGGTAGCCCCTGAACAAATGTTGGTATCCATCGTTATTCTCAATCAAAAACGTTGCTAACTCGTCAAAATTCTTAAATGGGTGGTGATGACTTGCCTTCCACTCATCGGAGAATAAAGAAGCGTAGACTGCTTCACCGAGCGCAAAACTATCTGGCAGCTCAGATGACAATCCTTCGAGGTTTTGCCGTCGCTGGTCGATAGAATCATCATGGATCATCACAATAATTTCGGCCTGATCCAAATTACTGACGGGATATTTTGTATCCGCCAGCATGGTGTTTTTGGACCTATAGCCAAATAAGGCCGCCACTAGCTCATGAGCATGAGCAGCTTTCAGCTTGATGTCATATTTTTCTTTGGAAAAAGTGCGTAAAGAATCCGCACACAGTTTGAATATTTCGTGTTGCATGGCAACCTCCAATAAACGTAGCTGGTCTTTAACTCTGGTTGTCGAGGATGTTCACTACAACCATGCCAGCGGTTTATTAAAGATTTACCAATGGTGGTTGGGTTTTAAAATCATCGTATTAATTTCGGGCATCCTCACCTGGGGCATACGATATGCCTACCATTAAGGTACGCCTAAGAATCGAAAAATTCAACTTAGTTATACACCAGGCATTAGGTCAAAAATTAAATGGTCCCTTTGATTCCGATAATTAACTAAATAATCGCTTTAAATATACCTTTTAAGTCCTTGCATTTAATAGTATTTTCAGGTCAAAATACGTCTGTTAAAGACAACGAACCATCACCAGGGGGCATTATGATGCTATTTCATGAGGAGAATCGCTGGAGTTCACGCCAGCACGCCGACCACGAGGTCGTGGTATTACCGAAAAACCTGCAGCCGATTCACGGCAAAATTCAGGATTTCAGCTTCAGTGGCATGTTTATC
>CAJVYT010000421.1 GCA_913009765.1 uncultured candidate division Zixibacteria bacterium | reverse complement strand
TGCAGGATCTCGTTTCATAAAACTTCTTACACCATCCTGAACAATGCTGTCGGTTAATGGTCTGATAAATGTGCCATCACCCTGAATGCTTACGATTAAGCCTTTTTCCTGCAGAATATTCAGAGCTTCTCTGACGGAACTTCTGCTTACATTAAACTTCTTTGCCAGCTCCCTTTCGGGAAGCAGTTTATCATCGGGTTTAAGTGTCCCTTTTCTAATCAGGTTCTCAATTTGTTCAACAATATAATCGGAAATTCTTTTAGGTTTTATGGTTTTAAACATAGCAATAAGATATGTAAAAATATCAAAGAAGTCAAGTGAAAACAGTCTTCAGGCAAAAAAATATTTAATTGCTTGACAACGTAAAATTAATTGATATAACTCGTTGGTATGACCAATATACCATAAAATTAAAAGGAGGGTAAAATGTAATGAGGCGATTTGAGTTGGGGGGGGGGAATCGAATAGCGGTTCATTGATAAATTTCTAACAATCGGATGAAGGAGACGACATGAAAAAGATTTTTGTATTAATGATGACAGTTGTTTTGATGTCTGCATTTTCAAATTCAAGCTTTGCAGGACAAAAAAAATATCATTGGAAAATGATTGAAACATGGTCAACCGGACTTCACTGGCATGAAACTGCACTGCATTTTGCTAAAGTTGTGAAGGAGCTGACTAAAGGCCAAATGAGTATCAAAGTATTTCCTGCTGGAGCGATTGTTCCGGCTTTTCAAGTATTTGATGCGGTAAGAAACGGCGTGGCGCAGATGGGCTACGATTGGCCAGGGTATTGGAAGGGCAAAAATCAGGCTTTTGTAGCATTTGCATCCGTCCCATTTGGAATGGATGATATCGAATATTCTATCTGGCTCAGGGCCGGCGATGGTATGAAGCTGGCAAGAGAGTTGTACGGCAAATTTGGTTTGGTGCCTTTGATGGGAGGCAATTCCGGTCAGGAGATGGGTTTTTTCACAAAAAAACCTATTACAGACATTAGCCAATTAAAAGGTATGAAGGTCAGAACTGTTGGATGGGCAGCTGATATTTTGACAAATGCCGGCGTATCGGTTAGTCCGCTTCCGGGCAGTCAGATTTATCTTGCTCTTAGCAGAGGTGTAATAGATTCAGCAGAATTTTCTACCCCCTATATTACTTATCCTATGGGATTTCAAGAGATCTGCAAGAATGTTATGGTTCCGGGGTGGCACCAGCCGTCTGTGCAGCTTATGTTTGATGTGAACAAAAGGGCGTATGATAGTTTATCAAATCATTTGAAAATAGTGTTGAAGATTGCATCTCAGGAAACCCAGCTTTGGGATCTTACAAGAAGTGAGTACAACAACGCTAAATATATTCTGAAATATGAGAAAGATGGCGTTAAGTTTAATAAACTGAGTGCGGCATCTCTGATAAAACTGAGAAAGGTTACTAAGAAATACTTAGATGGTTTGAGAAAGAAAAATCCGTTCTTAAATAAAGTCTTAGCTTCTCAAGATAAATTTATTAAAGAATATGCTGTTTGGAAAACTATTAGAAGTGGCGTTTCCGACTATCCGTATAAGGAATACATAGCTGGAAGGCGTTTTCAATAAAATAAACAAGGATTATGAGAACGATGTACAGCAAGCACTTTCACAACGTTTACTGTACAACGACCTCATTCTATTCGGAAGGAGCTGAATGCGGCTTCTTCCGGATAGGCAGAAATTTTTAGGATGTGAAAGTGAAAAATATATCTAAAATCATAGATTCCATAAATGAATCTATAGGCAAAATTTTTAGCTGGTTGGCTTATGTGCTGCTATTTGTTGTTCTGTTTGAAGTATTCAGCAGTAAAATATTTGATAAGCCGAGGATATGGAGTTTTGAACTAAGTTATATTATATATGCGGTAATGTTTCTCATGGGATTTGGTTATACATTGAAAAATAACGGGCATGTACGTATTGATATATTTTATGATAGATTCAGTAAAAAAACTCAAGGAATCATAGATGTTGTAACATTTTTTCTATTTTTTATTCCTTTTGTGGGATTAGCTGTGGTATATTCATGGGTATTTATGATGCAATCATGGCAAATATTAGAACATAGCCAGTCGGCATGGGCGCCGCCTATTTATCTATTCAAAACATTTATGCCTATAGCATTTTTTCTGCTATTTTTGCAGGGTGTGTCCGAACTGATTAAATCTATATATAAAATAAAAGGAGAAAAGTAATATGGGTGCCGAAATCTTACCTGTTGCAATGTTTGTTACGCTGCTTTTTGCAGTAATGCTGGGTCACCCTCTTGGTATAACATTGGGCGCTTTGGCGATACTATTTGGATATATAGGCGTAGGGCCGGGTGTATTTTTTATTTTAGTCAGCAAAACTTATGGATTGATGACAAACTATGTACTGGTGGCAATCCCCTTATTCATACTAATGGCAGAAATTTTAAGTGAGTCCGGTGTTTCCGAAGATCTGTTTGAATCTATGTATGTAGTCATGGGGCAGACGAAAGGTGGATTGGCTTTGGCAACCGTGATAATCAGTATCCTGCTGGCAGCTACTACAGGCATTGTAGGTGCATCTGTGGTAGGCATGGGGCTCTTGGCCGCACCTGCAATGATGAAGCGAAATTATTCGAAATCGCTTACAGCCGGAACAATCATAGCAGGCGGGACATTGGGAATATTAATTCCGCCATCAATTATGCTGGTGGTGTATGGTGCAATGATCGGCATGTCTGTAGGCAAACTCTTTGCTGCTGCAGCTATACCGGGTGTATCTCTTGGTGTATTATATTTAGTGTATGTATTTGTATATTGTAATTTTATAAATCCCAAGGCAGGTCCCCCCATACCTAAGAGTGAAGATACTTATACAGCGATACAGAAAATTCTATTAACTCTAAAATCAATGGCACCTCCCTTACTTTTAATCTTCGCTGTTCTGGGAAGTATAGTTGTGGGAATAGCAACACCGACCGAAGCGGCAGGATTAGGCTGCTTGGGCGCTATTCTTATAGCAGGCTTTAATAAAAAAATAAACTTTACAATGTTAAAATCTACCGCTTATTCAACACTTAAAATCACCTGCATGGTTATGCTGATATTTGTCGGGGCAAATCTTTTTTCTGCGGTCTTTTTGGATTTGGGCGGGGGAGAAGCTTTTAAAAATTTATTGCTTGGTATCAGCTCAAACAGATGGGTAATATTCAGCATAATGATGTTTATTATATTTTTATTAGGTATGTTTGTAGATTGGCTCGGCATACTTTTGATAATTGTTCCAATTTTTACACCGATTGCCGTTAATATATTAGGCTTCTCGCCTCTCTGGTTTGCAATGATGGTTTCTATAAATTTACAAATGTCATTTTTAACGCCGCCTTTCGGATATTCCTTATTTTACTTTAAAGGCGTTGCTCCGCCAGGGATGACTATGTTGGATATATATAAAGGTATAGTGCCTTTTGTTGTTATTCAGGCAACAGGGCTTGTGGTGTTTGCATTAGTGCCGCAGCTAATTACATGGCTGCCGTCGGCACTTTTCAAATAGGGATTTCCGGCTATTGACTTATGCATAATGTTTAATCATAGGAGCGATAGTAATACGGTTTGGCGGTATAACGTTGGCAATGCCGAGAGAGACAAAGAAACAGTTGTAAGCGATTGGCATGAATTTTAGTAATTATAATTTAGCAGAGGTGACAACATTATGAACATACAAATTTTCGGTACCTGTTTTGTCGATATTGCAAAGCCTGAAATAAGGAATGATATGATATCGGTGCTTGCAGACAGAGGCGTTGCCTCCTCTTTTCCCAAAGATCAGATCTGCTGC
>CAJVYT010000420.1 GCA_913009765.1 uncultured candidate division Zixibacteria bacterium | reverse complement strand
CTGTCCCTGTTAAACCTCTTACATTTTTAATTCTTGCCATAACAGTATCAGCTAATTTGTCTAACACCATCGGGTCATCACCGCTTAACATTATATCAACAGTACCTCTTAATGAAGATAAAGGTGTGGCACCAAATTCATATACATCAGCATAAATTAAATTAGGAATTTTCCGAATCTGTTCTCTAATTTCATTTTCTATTTCATAAATAGTTCTCTTTCGTTGGAATCTATCAACGACATTTACCGTAATTTTTCCACTTTGCATTGTTCGTGCAGCACCAAATGACTTAACCCCAGGTTCTGAACCTACAACTGTAGACATAGACAATAACAGTGTAGAATCAACAGTAACTTTGACAGAGTCTTCTATTTCCTGAGTAATCGCCTGCATTTCAGGAGCATCAGTATCAGGTTGTGCCTCAAATTGTACAACAAAAATCCCTGAATCCATCAAAGGCATCAGTTCACGTCCGAGTAGTCTCATTAGACTAAGAGAAATAAAAAACAGCACAACAAAACTGACAATAATCGTCTTACGATGTTCAAGTCCCCAACTTACAAGATGAGCATAAAATCTTTTTAAGGGGTTTAAAAAATAAATTTCTACCGGATGCAAAATCATATATAGAGGGTCGCGTTGACCCGGGCGGATTACGTATGGAACTAACAAAGGAATAATAGTTACAGACACAATGAGTGATGCCATGAGAGCAACTGAAAGTGTTACTGTTAGCGGACGTAAAACTGTCTGCACATAACCACCGATAAACATAATAGGTACTAAAACCATTACGACACTTATTGTTCCCGAGGCAGCAGCTAAAAATATCTCACGGGTTCCTTTGGCAGCAGTGGCAATACTGCTGTCTCCGGTTTTTCGGATTGTCCGTTCTATATTTTCTATAACCACAATCGCATCATCTGCCAACAACCCCACCGCTATAATAACAGCAGTAAGAGTTACCATATTAAACTCATACCCGAGTCCTTTAAGGGCAGCAAATGTTAAAAGATATGTAAAAGGGAGTGACAAAGCTGTAATAGCAGCAGCTCTTGTATTTCCAAGAAACAGTAGTATAACTATAATCGTCATAATAACAGCATCACGAAGTGCTCCTAACATATTATCAACTGTCAGGTCAATCAGTGTTCCCTGGGTATCTGCTTCTTCAATTTTGAGCATCGGAAAATCAGCTGATATATCATCAATACGATTATTTATTTCAGAAATAACTTCTCTTGCATGCCCTTTTTCTCCGCGAAGCAATGAAATTGCAATAGCCGGTTTGCCGTTACCATGATAGAAAGAAGATATATCTGCAATTCCCCAATGAACATCTCCAAGGTCTCCAACTCGAACATAATTTCCATTTGGTAATGCAACTAAAATTTGTGCTAAATCTTCAGGTCCTTTTGCTAATGTTTGGGTTGTCAGCAGATACCTGTCACCATCCCGATACACTAAACCTGCGGGAGTAGAAATATTTGAATTTTTCAAAGAAACTGCCACTTGTCCGACCGAAAGTCCGTAAGCTTCAAGTTTATTGCGGTCAAGATCAACAGCAACCTGTCTGACATTTCCTCCAAAGACTTCTGCTTCGGCGACTCCCGGGATATTTAACATCTCATCCCGAAGTTTATTTTCTGCGATACGCCTGATTTGACTTTGAGAAAGATGGGCATCTTTAGCAGAAGTAACCGCATAAACCATTAGAGGACGAGCTGCATCGGTAATTCTAAATATCAACGGTTCACGAATACCATGAGGTAACATGCCCCTGACTCGCGGCAATTCAGTTGATACTTTATTGGCAGCTTCATCAATATTATTCCCATATTCAAACTCTACTTGTACAGATGAAACTTGATCTCTTGAAGTCGATGTTACTCGGCGGACACCATCAATTGCCGAAAGCCGAACTTCTATAGGATGCGTAACATCAGTGGCAACGTCATTTGCCGCAGCACCCGGCCACTGTGTTACAACCGAGACTACCGGTCTGTTGGTGTCAGGAAACAGATTCATCGGCAAAGTATTATACGCAATAATACCTGCTAAAACCGTAACTAACGTTAACGACCAAATTGCGTATGGCTGTCGTAATATTCGTTCCATGAAATTCATTGTATCCTCCCAACTACCGTAACAGGATCACCATCTTTCAATCTTTGCAAAACAGATTCATGGGCAACTACAATTTTATCTTGAGGGAATAATTCACCCGAGACGGCGACTTTATTCCTTCCAATTAATTCAATGTTCACAGAAATCATCTGCAAATAATTTTTGTTATCACGATTTACAATTTTAAATACTTTAGAGATATTATTTTTTTCACCGGTGACATAAGAACCATGTGGAATAATAGTAGAATTAGTTCGTTTATCTAAAATAATTCTACCCGCTACACGAGCTCCGCTTGACAAACCAAATGGGGTAACATCTAAATCAGCTTCAGCTTTTCCAAGAGCAAATGCGTCCACCGACGGAAAAATCCTGTTTAGATGAACAGTCATTGAATCTTTTCCGTGATATAATTCCAACTCGGAATTAGGCTCTATATCTTCAATTAATTCTTGTGGAAAGCTGACAAGAATTCTGGCACCTTTCGCTTCTGTTAATTTATATAGTGGGTGTCCGGGCATACACACATCACCGGGTTCACGCAAACGAGCAGCAATAACACCATCAGTAGGAGCAGTCACTCTTCCGTATTCTTTTCTTACCGTAAGTGCATCAATCTGTCGCTCTAATGCACGAACATTTTCTAAAGCAGAAACTTCAGCTGTTTTATGAATTTCTAAAGCAGTAGCACTGCTGCCGCCTTCGTCAAATAGTTTTTGTTCTCGAGCAAGTTCATCTTTGTGAAGTGCAACTTGAGCTTTTGCAGATTTCAACTTAGCCTGTAAACCGGCGATATTTTCTTCAATTTCTCTGGTGTCGATTTGAGCAAGGAAATCACCGGCTTTCACTTTCATACCTTCCCGAGGACCCATTTTTAGAATTGTACCGGATATTTGCCCGGTAATAGTAATATTACTATTCGTAGAAACTTTCGCCAATACAGGAAAACCCTGACTTACAGTTCCCAATTCAGCCACGGCAGTGTTTAATGCCCAAGGAGATAATTCCTGTGACGGAACATGTCCAATTTCTTTTATTCGCAAAATGACAAACAGAACTAATACTATAAGAATAATTCCACTTATCCATAGAATTTTATTTTTTCCGTTTACTATATGTAAATTAACCACGACATACTCCTTATGTTATTCTCATACTTTTTTCAATTATTTTATTTTATCATTAGTCTCATCAAGATATTCAAACGGTGGTTGTCCTATAGCTTTTCTTAATGAATCATCTGCTTTCCACCAACGAGCTAATGAACTTGTTAACTCAGAACGTGCAAAAGCAAGTGACGCTTCGGCATCTACTAAATCGGTTGCTGAAAGTCGACCTTGGTCAAATCTATCTGTTTGAATACGAGTTACTTCTTCTGATGCTTTTATCGCACTTACTGCCGCCTCATATTGTGCTTTTGCAGCATTCCATGCTCCACGTGCTGAGATAATTTCTGCAAGTGCATTATCTCTTTGTGTTTGCAGCTGATATTTGGCAGCTTTTCGTTGAGCTTTGGCTTGACTGATATTAGCACGACGTCGTCCTCCATTCCATAATGGTAATTTTGCCTGAATAGTAACTTGCCATATAGCATCATCTGTTCCCATACCATTATATCCTTGGTTTTGCTGCCAGTCCGCAACAGCTACAATTTGTGGTAAATATGCACCCCACGCAGCTTTTACACCGGAATGTGCAGCTTTTTCCTGTTCCTT
>CAJVYT010000419.1 GCA_913009765.1 uncultured candidate division Zixibacteria bacterium | reverse complement strand
CAAAACACCTCCATTTAATCAAACGGTAGAGATTCTGCGAACTCAAGAAACCGAGACTCTAAAAGACCAATACCTCTAATATATTCAGCCCTTGCATGCGCTTCGTCCGCCGCAAAGTCACGATGGTAATTCACTGTAAGGATAACCCCGTCACCCTTCCCTGTTTTAAGGTTGGGCGGCTCCTGCAAAGCGATCTTCACATTGAACTCATATTAAACACATCTAACGCCAAAATCGGGGATTTTTTGGGTTTGGGGCGCCATGGATGGTCTAAGGGGTTGATATTGCTGGACCTGGATTTTTGCAGCCCAGGAAATGCTACGAGAATATGGTGCGGAAAATATGCACTTTAAAGGAAATATGACTTGCATTTGACGATTAAAGGTGTTATAGACATGGTGAGGGATACGACATAGTAAACTATTTCGTGGGAGGGCACCATGTTTCCAAGAATTTCAAGATCGACAAAGAATGGAAAGGCATATGAATACTTGGTCGTCAGTGAGTCAGTTCACGTAAAGGGAAAAGGATCGACTACTCGCAACATTGCCAATTTAGGCAATATAAAGAGATTCAGTGGCCACGACATTGAGAATCTTATTGATGGCTTTATCAGGATATTTAAACTGGAGAGCTATTGTTTGTCAGAAGATGTGGAGGTGGTGGAATCCCTGGAACATGGCAGTATTATTTTTTGGCAAAAGATATGGGATGAGTTAGGGCTGTCTAAAACGATCAGAAGCCAAGTAAAAAGGAGGGACAAGAGGGTTAAGCTTGAAGTTGAGAAATATGTGGAAACGATGGTAATCAATCGATGCATTGATCCATTGAGCAAGCTCGGGACAACGAGATGGATAGAGAGGACATGTTACAAAGAGATGAAGGGCTATAGAGATCTCCCTCTCGACGTCACCTATTTTTATAGAAGTATGGATCATCTGTTAAAGATAAAGGATGATTTAGAGTTTGCCATATTTGAAAAGCTGAAAAACCTTTTTAGCATAAATGTGAAGTTAACATTCTATGATATAACCTCAAGCTTTTTCTACTCTGACAGTTGTACCCTCAGTGAAAACGGCTACAGCAGAGATAATAGACCTGATAGGGAGCAGATCGTTATAGGTGTGGTGACTTCCTACGAAGGCTATCCTATAAAGCATTATGTTTTTCAAGGTAATACCAAAGATGAAACCACGGTTAAGGATGTAGTCAAGGATCTGAAGAAAACCTACAACATCGAAGAGACCACATTTGTAGGTGATCGAGGCATGATTACTAAATTGAACCTGGACAACCTTGAGGGAGAAGGATTTGACTATATAATGGGAGTCAAACATCGTCAGGATGAGATTTGTAACATGTTGGTTTTGGAACAAGACTTTGAAAAGGATTATGAGATTTATAGGGGATTGAAGGTCCGAGAAAGAAGGGTCAAGGTAAAAGACTTTTTGATTTGGAAAAGTAAGAAGATAATGAGAGAACAAAAGGCAAAGCTTACGGATGACAAATTTGAATTTTTGGAAAAGGAAATATTGAGCCTTAGCAATAAAAGCGAGCCAACATTCGGGGCCTATAAGGATATATTTGGAGGCATAATTAAGGGAATTGATTCTAAGGTCTGCCAAAAAATATTCAGAGGGATCAAAAAGTATCAAGGGAAATATGAAGACGAATTGAGATATATTATTTGCCAGAATGAGGAAAGGAAAGCTGTCTCGCAAAAGAAAAGGGAAGCACATATTATAAAGTTGTCAAAAGAGTTGGACAAAGTATTTTTGCAAAATAGGAGGGACAGAAAGGACAGTGATACAGAGAAAGCTCTCAACAAGATATTCGAAGGATACAAAGTTAAATTCAAGAGATTCTTTACCATAGCAAGGGATACAAAAAGCAAGAAAGCTGTTGGATACGGCTTAAATCAGAAAGCGATAGAGCAAGAAAAGAAGTTTGATGGAATATTTGTTCTTTTGTCGAGCAGATATGATTTAGAACCGTGCAAGGTGGTTGAAACATACAAGAATTTGAAAGAAGTTGAGATGCTCTTTGATGATCTTAAAAATTTTGTAGACATACGACCAATAAGGCACCGCTTAGAAGTGAGAGTAAGGGCCCATGTATTTCTCTGCGTTTTGGCATTACTGTTGAAGAGGATATTTGAGATAAACTACATGGGAGACAAATGTATAATGGAGCCATTAGAAGAAATATCTAAGTCCAAACTGGTCAAATACAAAGTAAAATTTTCAAAAAGAGAAGCCAGAACCCAAACATTTCCTAAAGTGACGAATACGACGCCCACCCAAAGAAAGTATTTCAACATGGTTGGAATTAGAAACCCGATGAGCCTGGAAAAATTCGTATGGTGAGGAAAGCAAAAAGTTAACCAGTTGATTTTCCAGGAAATGTCCTTCCTATGTGTTTAATAGGAGTTAAAGAAGTCGAAAGGGTCAAATCGGAGATTATCGAGACATTTCGCCTGGATTTTAATAAATATCAAGGCAAGTCAAATCCGCAACTCCTCACGATGGTTTTTGATTCGATGCCTCGGTTGATGGGGAAAAAACTTATCTACTCTCACATAACTCCGAACTACCGGTCCAATGACCTGGCAAAAGCGGTTGAACAATTGTGCCTGGCCCGGATCATCACAAAGATTTTTCATAGCCACGCCAACGGAATACCGCTGGCAGCGGAGAAGAACGAGCGATTTTTTAAGATGATGCTTCTTGATGTCGGGCTATTGCTTACACAGTTAAATCTCATCCCAACTGAAATCGAACAGGTCGGAGAGTTGAACCTCGTGAATAACGGCGTTCTGGCGGAGCAATTCATCGGCCAGCATCTTTATCAGGCGCAGCCGCATTACAGGGCACCTGAGCTCTTCTACTGGGCTCGCGAGAGAAGATCTTCATCGGCTGAGGTGGACTATGTGATCACAGATGATTTGAATAATGTAGTCCCTGTTGAGATTAAGGCCGGCGGTACCGGACGTTTGCGATCTCTACACATCATGGTCCTGGAAAAATCATTGCCCCGAGCTGTCAGATTTTGTTCAGCTAAGCCGACCATATTCACTGAAAGAAGAAAAACAGCAAAGGGGCCGGTGGACTTCAAGTTGATTTCTTTACCGCACTATCTCGTGCAGCAGCTTCAACGGTTACTTTCCGAGTCCTGAGTGGAAGAAGGTTAAACATAAGCCAGTCAGCAGTGAGTCGTTCATCCATGAGAAGTCAAAAAATTGAAAGAGAAAATCAGTTTGAGCTAATTGGCTATAACGCATGAAATCATAGACGTCCCTATGCGCTCCCATAGACGTCCCTATGCGCTCCCCGATGCTGGGTTACCTATATTGTTGTTGCAGGGATTTTGCGACAAAAGTGCATAATTGATCTGGTAGTCCAAACCCGTTGCGTGTCTGACAAGCTGTTCTTTTTCGGTCTTTTTCTCCGCTTGGCTCCTCATCGCCGATTTCCACGAGAATCGAATGATATGCGTTCAGAAGATATGAATCCCCAAATACCAAATCAAAGCCCTTGAATCCCCTCAAGACATCCAGTAATTTCTAATGATCAACAAGATAAGACAAATTGATCCTGTACATCCTGTCAAAAAGAATGAGAAAGTGTAAAGCGATAAATGAAGGATGCCCGATTTTGAAAAAAAATGATTGTGAGGAGAAAAAGCCTATTGACAGGATTGATTGTATACAGTACACCAATTTAGGATATAGATAAACTGCAGTGGTCCTTCATCATGCAACCACCCTTTGATTTGTGGGTCCTCAAGCCCGCGAGGAGGAATCTTATGGATCTTTTTAAAGATATCACCATACTATCCCTTGAACA
>CAJVYT010000418.1 GCA_913009765.1 uncultured candidate division Zixibacteria bacterium | reverse complement strand
ATTGTTCATCCGGGTAGGTTTCTTAACAGAAGCCTTATAATTCGGGGGGTATTAAGATTCGCCAACTTCGATAATTAATGAATTTTATGATAAATTGTTAGGTGAATTATTTATGTGAAAATCCAGGATAGCAATATAATGATGTTTCGTTCCATAGGGTACTGATTCATCGCCGAAATTCTTGAAGGAGTCTGGATATATTGAAACCCCGTTAATATAACGTCCGTCATCAAATAGCTCAAAATACCTGTTTATTTTTGAAATTATCTTCGCTTCTTTGCGATAGTTTTTATTGAATCTGTTGAGAGCAAATATTGAGGCACCCCCTATTAATAAAAAAGCAAGTATTAGTATGAATTTAAGATAAACTAAGTCCGGTGGTTTTTTTGCCAAAATCAACCATCCTGTCGCCAAAGCTAATAGAGTGATAGTTCTCTGTGTCAGTCCTTGGACCTTCTGTTTAATCTCTGATAAATGTCTGTGATGTTCTTGAAAGAGCATCTTCATTTTTTCATCATCATTCATATTCAGCTTCCTTTATTTATTCTTCGGTATAACGTCTTAATCTCTGACGAGTACCTGAATGCTGTGTTCAGGCTGAATAATAGTTTGCCACTTCATAAAATAAACAAAAGCCAAATCAAGACTGCTGGTACTCGTTCACGAGCATCAAATTGTTAGCGGCTTTATTTAAGTGCCATGACTATTTTATGAATTTCTTTATCTAAATTGATATTGATGTTATGCTCCCATATTCTTATTACTTTCCAGCCTCTTCTTTTCAGCCAAGCGTTGTTTCTTTTATCTCTATTTCTATTTGCTTCAATTTTATTTCTCCAAAAGTCATTTTTAAGCAAATGCATCCATCTCGGATACTGCCACCCGTGCCAAAAATCACTATCAAGAAAGACACAAATTAAATACTTCTCAAATACTATGTCTGGCTTGCCCTTTAGTTCCTTAACATTTGTTTTGAATCGTTTATTTGTTTTTGCTTTTAATGCGGATATGAAGTTAAGTTCAAATTTTGTCCCCTTTGAGCGAATTCTTGACATTAAAGATGATCTTTTATCTATGGATATTTTATCTGGTTCACGCTCTTTCTTGAAATTTCGACCAAGATAGTTATTCGTTGATTTTCGACCCATATCATTTAGTTAGTCCATATTTAATCATTTCTTCTTTGACGCAAGGGGGCGAATCGTCCTGATCAAATGCAGTACCTAAAAGATGAACAATAAATTCTCTAGCATCATATAATATTTCATTAGAGTACGATATGACCTGCTTACTCCATATTTCCATTTTTTCATGATAAGTTGGTTTTTTTCTAAGATGCCAGTGATACTTAGCATCATCAGCAGGAAGTCGTTTGACAATTTCTATAACATCGTGGGAATTTTCTTGTAAATGTTGAAATACTCGTGGCAATTTATTGTAAGTTGTACCGTTTACCAGTACACTGACTTTGCCACCAGCGGTAAATGTATCTCTTAGAGATGGAGCTACAACACCATGTCTTGCAGCCAACCACAAAGCAAGTTGTTTATACTTTGCCCCATTCTTTCCGAAAATTTCCGGGAAACGCGCCATTGCTTCAATCCTAATCTTGTCACGTTCTACTCGAGATAATGTTCCCCAAAGTCTTACAGTCGGCTTAATAATTATTTCTGGCGTGTCGCCACTATCCATCCACCATGGCTCTTCCCCTTTTTTTGCAATTTTGCGATAGTAGTTAATTATTGGTTTTATAGGGTTTTGACGGGCTCTAAGATCATCGTATGATATTCTCAATTTGTCAAAAAAACTTTCTCCGTTCACCAATAACATATCAATTAAATACCTTGGTGAGTGTGTTACTGCGACATCATACAAGCATTCTTGATAAAGACGATATTTAAATCCAAGTGGATTAGATAGTTTACCGAAAAAGATATAAATTCTATCGACATCTTCAACACGCGATGATTCTAATACGCTATTTCCCGTGCTTTTCCAATGATCTTGTTTGGTAGTTTTAACTTCGACGCCATAAAATCGTTTTGCAACAATATCAGGAAATTTGTGCCCTGATATAAGGTGAATTGTTTTATCAAACTCTGTACCTTTTGCGCAATCACACATGGCATTATGGACATCTTCTTCAAAATCAGAAGATGATCGTTTTAGGAAATAGGAAGGTTTCGAAACCGCCTCTTTTTCAATGAGTGACCATGAGTCATAAAGAAGCTTTTCAAAATAAGATTTTTCTTTGTCTGCTCTTTCAGAAATAATCATGTTTAAACTCTATTTCATTAATTTAGACCACAATTCTTGTAATCGCCACGCAATGTGAAAAGCAAGCAATGGCGGCACGGCATTTCCAACAATTTTATAGCCCTCAGAAGCACTTAATTTGAAATCGTTTCCAGAAGCCGACGGTCTTCTTACAAACTCAAAGTCATCTGGAAAAGTTTGGATTCTAGCACACTCACGAACAGTTAATCTTCGCTCATTTAGCCCACGCTCAATTTCATTTTTATATTTACCGCCATGCTCAACTGAAAGCCTTCTAAATTCAATATTTCCATGATGTTCAGCTCTTATAGTAGGCCCGACTCCACCAAGATCTACTTCTGTTTGACCTTGGCAATGATTGCCATACCATTTTGCTTTTGAATATGCTTGATGAGAAAGATCATGTGATTCTTCAGGTTCTGATAAATCGTGCAAACAGTCTCCGACTGTTAGATAAGGTATACGATGGTCATTAGGGAGCAGAGAGAGTTCATGTGAGCCATGAGTTGGTATTGGGTAAGGATTATAACCGTTTGTTGCTCTGTGTGGTGATGATAATTTCGAAAGCGCTTTAGATTTTAAAGCGTCTTTTTTAAATCCTATAAAAAAAACCCTTTCTCTGCTTTGAGGCACTCCGAACATTGGCGCGTAAAGCACTTGAGCGTCAACAACTATATACCCTGAGCCGATAGATCTAAAATCATTTTCTATGATTTGTTTAGCATCAGCTAAACTCATTAATCCTTTAACATTTTCAGCAACAAATACTTTAGGTTTAACAATATCAATAATGTGCTTCATCCACATATAAAGTTGCCCGCGATTTTCATTAGTTGGGTTATCAACACTAGATAATATTTTCCCATGATGGCCCTTGTGAGAATTAAATCCTTTTCTTTTTCCAGCGACGCTAAAGTCTTGACATGGAAATCCGCCTGTTACTACATCTATATTTGGCAACTCAGCTTTTTTGCCGTTGCTAATTTGTTTAACCAGATCAACAATACTGATTAAATGAAAGTCATCTTCTTTATTGCCTCTTTTCTTGAAATATGGAACCCAAGAGGCCTTTGCGGCGGGCATAATATCATTGGCAAAAACCGTTTTAAAAATTGTTTTTGGTAATTTGACCCATTGCGTTCGTTTGGAAGAACTAAGCCAATCTGGGTGAATGGCTTTATTGATCGATTTCGTTAATACTTCGAAATCGCCTTCGAAACCCAAATCCATTCCGCCGCACCCTGTAAATAGTGAGAGGACATTTAAATATTTATTCTTTGAATTCGGCATGGATATATTTTATATGAACTTAATATTTTTTTTACGCTAACCAGTTAGTATATAGATTTCTGTATACTAACAAAATCACCATAAAAAATATCAAACCATAAAAGTCAACAGACAGACAGGGGCAACAGATTTCTCTTGATTTCTATGTACTTACTATGTTTAAGTAGTTGTATATCACCCGTTTTGTAATGATATACAGAAAACTGGATATCCACCATGCTTGATATTTCTCCTGTCACCTGTCTGCCATCTGCACAGGCAGGTAAAAACTCGTTTTAATGCACTTTTGG
>CAJVYT010000417.1 GCA_913009765.1 uncultured candidate division Zixibacteria bacterium | reverse complement strand
CTCTGTTGCTCTGTTGCTCTGTTGCTCTGTTGCTCTGTTGCTCTGTTGCTCTGTTGCTCTGTTGCTCTGTTGCTCTGTTGCTCTGTTGCTCTGTTGCTCTGTTGCTCTGTTGCTCTGTTGCTCTGTTCGCTCTGTTCGCTCTGTTCGCTCTGTTCGCTCTGTTCGCTCTGTTCGCTCTGTTCTATGAAGTGGCAGGCCTCATCTTCTATGTATAGTATAGGCAATTAATATTTGTAAAATATAAATGCCACCTCGTCCAAATACACAGTAAAACCATCGAGGTGGTTCAAATGACGATAGTTCCAAGGGGAGATGGATTTCTACCGAGGTATACGGAGCAGGAGTTAATCGATCTGTACCGAAAGGAGAGCGATTCAAAGGCAAAGATCAGACTCCTCGTGGCGATTCTGCGCAAGGATGGCAAGACCCTCAGGGAGATAAGTAGCAGGGTAAAGCACCCCTGGTCGGGGATTGGCTGCGTCGCATGTGTCTGGAAGGGGTTTCCAGGAGGTACAGCATTAAACAATCTGGGAGGCCAAGGCGATTGAGAGACAAAGAGATAGCTGAACTTAGGATGATCATCGTCCAGTCGCCGAAGGAACAGGGTTCCAGTTTGAGTTTTGGACGACGAAACTGGTGCGTGAGTTTATCTGGCAGCGATATGGAGTATCATACAGGATCCGTCAAGTGAGGAACCTGCTCTATCGGCTGGGTATGTCCTGCCAGAAGCCAGGGCCCGTCCATATAAAAGCCAATAAAAAGCTGCAGGAAGATTTAAAAAAATTTCGGAGAGAAGGTTCGACCTTTCGTTGAAAACGGATATGCACTCCTATTTCTGGACGAAAGCATCTTCCCCATAGCACCCTACCCTACCTCACATATGGCGGTTCCCTGTTGGCCAGCCAGCCGGCCGACCATCCAACCACACACGGAGTAAGAGGCACTGCGTCCTTGGGGCGTTGAATGGAGACGATTTCATCTATGAGTTTGCAGATACCCTTGACAGCACGGCATTTGAAAAGTTCATGTCCCAGCTCATTCACTGGTTTAAGAAGCTGGTCATCGCCGTGACCATGCACCCTATCTTCTACGCTTAAACCTCTGGATATAAACACCCTGTAGAACGGCTTTGGATACACGTTTATGAAGTATTGTTTATCAGATTGATAAAAGCCAAGATCAACCCAATTGTTGTTGATACACTCGTGCAGGCGATATTTTATTGTGAAAATCTTAAGTGTTTCTTTTCAATTTGTACCACCAGATTGTGTATAACATCTGGAAGATATGGGAAGTTCGCCCGTTAGGGCGAATTTGGGTGGGAGACCCATAGGGTATGGAACTCCATATCTCCTTGTTGTGCGAAGTGCCGTATTTCATTTTATACCACTAATGAGGCATCATCTTCTTTATTGTTTTCAATTCTATAATATTTTAAACTGGCAACATATTTTTCTTTATCAATAGTACGTTTTATTCGTTCATAAGTTATTTGTCTGCAGATGTTATTTTCGTTGTCGTTGACCAAAATGAATCGTCTGCAACCGCCATCATCTCTATTTAGGTCCATCATTGCATGTCCGGTTGTACCTGAACCAGCAAAGAAATCCAGGATAATGGAATCTTGTCTTGAAGAAGCACGGATAAATTCTTTTATCAAGCGCATAGGCTTAGGGGTCTGAAATATCAACCTATTACCAAATATTTCATCAATCTCATCTTTTGCTGAAGATGTAGTTCCTAATCCTTTCACTATAGTCTCAATAGTAGACGGAATATCTATCCATTTTCCATCTTTGAAGAACGGCAACATAATCTTCTTTAGCCGTGTCTTTTCATGATTCTTGAAACAGACAAAGATGTGCTCGTGAACAATTTTGATATCTCTAAAAGGTTTTTCGACCCGATTAGCATCGAATCTTGGGTCAGTCTTTGGCCAGATAAAAACATCCACATTTCTTTCCCCGAATATCGCTTGACAAAGTAAAAGGAGTGTTCCAGTTTCATTTTCATCAATATTCACAAACAAAACACCTGTCTCAGAAAGCAGTTCATATGCAATATCCAAACGGATTTTCATAAAGCTCAGCCATCTACTATGTGGATAGGAATCCTCTTTACACACGTATTTGTGGTCTGAGTAATTCAGCCAATCCATACCAGTATTGTATGGGGGATCAATAGAGACCACATCCACCTTACCACGAAAATCAGGTTTAAGCAGTGATAGAGCTGCAAGATTTTCACCCTCAATAAGAAAATTATCCGGCCCGCCATTCTTTATACAGAGTTCTTCAACTTCTTTGAGATAAATACCATCGGGGACTGGTTCTTCATGCTCTTCAAAGACGAGACCATATTTTTTTCCCAAGTTATTTCCTCCATTTATTTGACTAGTTTCCTCTCCTGTAAGAACTCCATGCAGTCTAATATATTCCTTTTCCAGTTTTCATTCGGAGTGATTTCTAGTATTCCTGCACAATTAAAAGTGTTTTCTAATATCGATGAGAAATCGATGTTACCTTCGCCCATAGGAAGATGGTGAATTTGATTAATATTATCTGTGTCAGAAAGATGAATGAGCCTAATCCGCTCTCGGAGTAGTTTGATACCCAATTGAGCATCGGAGGTAAGTGCCGCATGGGATACATCAAAAGCAATTCCGACATTATCATTTGGGAAACGCGCTACAAAATTCATTAATTCAGCAAAGTCGGAGATCAAGTCATTACCCAAATATCCAACATTCTCAATACATAACAGAATTCCTCGTTCTTCAACACGATTTATGACTTTTTCTATTGTGTTTTGAGCAGTATCTAAAGCCGAAGACGAGCCCGTTCTGGGGGGACGCACTCCAGTATGCAATACAATCCTCTTGGCATTATAATTGTATGCCTTTTGAATAGTTTTTTTAAGCGCATGGATGTTCTTTTCAAATTCTGAAGTGCTTCCAAGATTCAATAACGGTGCATGAATAGAAACGCTTAGTCCTGAATTCTTAATATATTCTTGCTTTTCTGAATTGACGGTATTGTGAGAAGAGTCTTCATCCCACAATTCAAGAGCTTCAAATCCATTATCTATAATAAAATCAAGAAGAACGTTAACATCTTGGTTCGGAACAGAAAATATTGAGATTCCAAGTTTTATGACCAAATAATTCACCTCAAAATAATACTTGCAAAGGAACCTAGAAATGTGTGTGCTGCATAAATTGTCTTCTTTGGAATTGAGATTTCCTTTAGTTTTGAACAGTTTAGAAAAGCCCACTCTCCAAGAGTTTCCATGCTTTCTGGTATGGAAATCTCTTCAAGATTAGAACAATTGGCAAATGCACTTCTATCGATAATAGAAACACCATCTGGAATGACCACTTCTCTTAAATTTGTGCAATTGAAAAATGCACTTCTACCAATCTTTCTGACAGAATCCGGGACAAAAAATGTGTCCGAATGGTCTTGAATAGAATGGTATATTAAGACGGTTTTGTCTTTATTATACAATGTGCCGTTCTCATAGATGAAATGTGAACTATGGTTCTCAAGTGATAATCTCAAACAATTGGTAAAGGGATTGTAACCAACAATATTGACTGAACGAGGAATTGTAATCTTCTCGATAGTCTGGCAGGAATAGAATGAGTGCCGACCAATGATTTTGACACCTTCAGGTATGGTTAACTCCGTGTTTTCTGTGCCATGCTCGTAATAAAATAGGGTGCTCATAGTTTTGTTATACAAAGATCGGAAGAGCACACGTCTGAACTCCAGTCACACTGATATAACTCGTATGCCGTCTGCTGCTTGAAAAAAAAAACTACTTTTTTTTCTCTCTTTTCTTTCTTCTTCTTCTTTCTTCTTAATCTCC
>CAJVYT010000416.1 GCA_913009765.1 uncultured candidate division Zixibacteria bacterium | reverse complement strand
ACAATAACTGTACCCGGAGTAAGTGGCCCTCCTGTATCTGCCGTGATTCTTACCCTTGCGTTCTGTAGAAGTGATGAATCAATTATGTCTTTTGCTATAACAGTTACCGGGACTGACTCTATAACTGTAACGGTGCCTCCGCGTGGGGTGGATATTTTAGTAGAATCTAAATTGCTACCATTTTCATTCACCCACGTAATAGTATCTACACCAATATATTGAATTTGAATAGATACACGACTGTTATAAGTTATATTATTTGCTATTAACTCAAAATCACCGCCGCCAGTTACAGGCTCGATAAGTATTGCGCATGGGGCATCCGGCCTTACAGTGCTTGCAAACACATCAAGTGCTGTCTGCATATTAGCTTCTGTATCTGTAGATATAGTCTGGTCAGAAAGAACGCCTTCTTCAAATAACTCTTCTCTTATTTGTGAATCATTCAAATACCCTACCCAAGTAGACCACGCAGCATATAAACATAACTCCTGACCAGCAAACTCAACATTTGTGCCACCCATTTCTAACCATATATCGGGATCACCCCAACCAATATCTCCTGGATGATTGGCTAATTCCCTATCTGCCAATGGGTTTCCAGAAGTAACCTGTTGTTCGACTCCATCAATCAATAATGTAAATTCCTTTGTTGATTTACCATAAGAATATCTAAAACAAATATGATAAGCTCTGTTTGCTTCAAGCTTAAAATCACTGTATGCCTGAACATTGTCCCCGGCAGTATCGGCAAATTGTGCCATCAAAATATTACCCATACCAACCAAGAAGGCGATATTATTAACACCAGCCCCTTCTTTATAGATTGAACTGAATGACTTCTGAGTTCCCCCTAACCGAATCCATCCACCCATTGTCCTTTCTGAAATAGATATTAAATTCATTTCATTATTATCAGGAACTTCTCTAGCATCAAGCACATCATCAATCTGCCATGAGTAAGTGTTGCTTCTACAGATTGGGGTAGAAACAAATACTTGAGTCCCTACTATATCCTGAGTCATATTCCGGGTGCCTACAGAGTCATCATAGGTGTTATCAAGCATCCATAAATGATCGATGCCAGTTAATAATTTTATTACATCCTGATATGGAGAAAGTCCTATATTAATAGTAAAGGCAGGGCTCCTGTCTCCAGTATCATTTGTAACAAACAAATAATTAGTTCCCTCTGATAATGTGCTTTGTACAAAATCAAATTGAATTGATGTATCTGACCAAGAGTCAATAGTTTGGGTTATATTGGTCCCGGTATAGTCAGCAGAAGTACCTATCTCTACCAGCCCTGTTCCCTGTACCGCCTCAAAACCAAACCCTGTCAATACATTATTAAGCTCACCTAAATCAATCTGCCCACCACTTGCGGCGGTAATCCCAATATTTGTTAATCTAGCAAGATCAATTACCTGAACAGACGACAGAACATCATTACCTGATCTATGCACCCAAAGCTCAGCATTGATTAATGTTGTTAGCCTTGTATTTACCCAACCACGACCATAAGCAGTACCAACACCAGAAGTATATCTTGTCCCATCTACAGAGGATGCCGTTAAATCGGTTAGTCCTGCTTTAGTTATATCTATATTTATAGCGCCAGTTACTGTTTGAGTATCGAGAAATCGTGACACTTTCATAAAAGAGTTTTGCAGAACATGAGCAAAAAACTCTTCTCTATTACCAGCAGTTGCTGAATCGACATGATCAGCATGAAACGTCCAGTCTACAAGAGAAGGGCTATTGCCAGGAGCAACTATAGGAGAATTATCGGCAATAGCATCATCTACTGCATTAAGATTATTACCTACATACTGGTAAAATGAGATAGCAGTGTTCCAGTCACTTATGTCACCACCACCAACAGTAGTTCCATCTGATGAATCAACCAGAGGGATACTTCCACTATCTGCGCCTAATCCCTCAAGTCTTCCATGAGCAACTGTCCATGCCGACCCAGTAAATTCAACAACAGTAACATAAACAATAACAGTATTATTTGACCCACCGCCTCTCTTTACATTTAAAGTATCAGAGCCTGACATCCATGCAATAGCTGTCGCATGGCTTGAGGTATCAGATGTTGCATCGCAAAAGACACCAGTAATAAAAGGAATACAGTTATCTATGTTGCTTATACCGGAAACAGTCGTGGTTGTGGTCTCCCCAGTAAGATTTAGCTTTACTCTACTACGTACAATAAATTCATGTGGTCCACTAGCAGCGCCTGTATATTCCCATGACTCCCATGCAAATCTCATTACATTAGCTATTGAGCCAGATTCTCGATCAAGCTCTATAGAGCTAACACTTGCAAGGTGAACACCTCCAGACATATCATCAACTTCAAGATTATTAACATCTTGATCATCGCGACCAGCATGCATCTTGCGATTATTAGAGTTGAATACTATTGTAGATCCTAACGATCCAAAATTTATTCCGGGGGAAGTTGTACCGCCAGTATTAGCTGCGGTTGCTACTCCACGTTGTACGCTAATATCAGCCATCAGAAACTAATAAAACAACTGCATTGAGGGGAGTAGATGTTAATGGCCCACCTATAACTCCATGCTTGTAATATGTAGGTGTGCTGCCTTGACGAGCCCAAGCCAGTATTGGCTGATCATTAGTATAATCAAATGATACAGTCGCAACCCCGCTACCATCTGTTAATGTATTCATAATTACAGTACCTGCTGCTAAATCACCGCCAGTATCTGCTTCTATGTAAACTCTCGCATTTAAAATAGCACTGCCTGAAACCGCATCTTTTGCTGTGACCGTCAAAGTTTGCCTGGTTGCGAATACAATAACTCCTCCGTTAGGAGTTGAACCCAAACTAGCGTTAGAACCATTGGCATTTATCCAGGTAAGAGTTCCTGTACCCATGTACTGCACATTGATACTTGCAAGCGCATTATGAGTAATATTGTCAGCGACTAATGATAAATTTCCATCCCCGGTAACTGTACTTACCCTGATATTTAGAGGCTCATCTTGCCTTACAGTACCGATCAATGCATCCAAACTTGTCTGCATAGCAGACTGAGTGCCTGCTGCTATTGTGGTGCCGGGTAACGCTCCTTTCTCAAAGAGTTCCTCTTTAACTTCAGTATCAGTTAAAACAGCGTTAGCACCATCAAAAGTAATCCAGTGTTGGTAACTGCCATCAACTGGTGCATCCATTACAATTACTTCGCCACCTATTCCTACAGTTCCTGCGGGGCCGCCAAACTCACCAACACCACGAGCATCCAAATCAGCAGAAGCCGGTTGCCTGTTTGAGGGAACAGCACTTAATTGCTCTACCCCATCAATATAAAATCTTGCTTCATTTGCATACCCATTTCCCTCAAAGATTCCACATAAATGATAAGTTCTACCGGGTTGCAAAATAACATCACTAAATATCTGAACGTCAAAGTTTGTAGGCTCGATAACCTCAAACATAACCGTATTACCAAAACTTAATACAAACTGAAATGAAGTAGTATCATTTCCTTCCCCATAAACCCTTTTAGGTGGAGTCTGGATAGCAGAAGGGACAAACCAGCCTGCAACAGCTTTTCTTGTCTGAGCTGAATTATTTATATTAGCTGTAGTTGGCAATGTTACTACGTCAGCAACTGCATTTGTTCTCATACAGTTTGTTGCATCTTCAGTAATAGCAGAAGCTGCATAGTCAACTCCTGAATCTGTACCATTTACAGAACCAATCTGATCCAATGAATCCCCATCAAAGTCCCAGTGATGGTCTGCTCCAAGAGCAAGTATATCATCACGATATGCCACTACAGATCACTCTTTTAACTGTCGGTCGTCCTTATGGCGGTCGTACTGCCTCCATTCGATCCCATAGTGCCGGAAGT
>CAJVYT010000415.1 GCA_913009765.1 uncultured candidate division Zixibacteria bacterium | reverse complement strand
GTGTTTGCACATGTTGTGTTTGTTTTTTTTTTTCAAGCAGAAGACGGCATACGAGATATATCAGTGTGACTGGAGTTCAGACGTGTGCTCTTCCGATCTAAATCCGTCTATACCATCTTCCGCCTGTACGAACCAGTTCTCTCCTCCGTCTGTTGTCTTTAGTATTTTTGCGTTTGATACGGGTGACCATATCGTTACAGCCCAGCCGGTTGTGTGATCTATAAAAAATATCCTTCTTACGTCCCCAACTTCTTCAGGTATATTTGTTAAATACCAGTTGCTTCCTCCGTCCGTTGTTTTATAGATTGATGAGTTATTATTTACTATGTATCCTGTTAAACTGTCTGTAAATAGTATGTCATAACCGCCGGGCCCGTTAGGTACTCTCTCCCAGTTCATTCCGCCATCTGTGCTCTTGTATAATGAGCCGCTTAATGCAAAACCTGTTGTTTCTGTTATAAAGTATACATCATAGAAATTATCATTAAGAAATATTTTACTCCAGTTATCCTCTCCATTTGTTCTTTTGTATATAAACAATCCTTCTCCCCCATAGTAACCCGTTCCGTCTTTTAACAAAGATATTTGCCAATCACCGGATGTCGATTCGTTAGGCTTAAACCAGCTTTGTCCTCTATTTGTTGTTTCCCATAGTCCTTCATCAACGCTTACGCTGTATCCTTTATCCGTATCTTCAAATGCTATCCAGTTGGCATCGCTGTATGTGGGAATATCCGGATTCGTAATCCAGCTCTCACCTCCATCGCTGCTATAAACGTTCTTTCCTCCACTATATTGGATTTCCGTTAAATATTCTCCCGCTGCCGCTATGTGTAAGCTGTCTATTATCTCTATTGTGTATAATGCTCTTGTGTCTCCTGCTTGTATTATTGTCCAGTTTTCTCCTCCGTCTGTTGTCTTTAATACTTTTCCTCCGCCGCAGGCTATCATTCCATAATTTTCGTTGAGAAAATCCAAATCCCAGTAATGCTGGTTTAACCCGGGAAAAACCTGCTGCCAGCTTTCCCCCGCATCTGTTGTTTTAAGTAGAGTTTGATACATTCCACACACCCACCCCAGTGTGTCATTAAGCATTTCAACTCCCCAGAATTTTGTGTCATTGCCTAATCCTGTTGATACTTGTGTAAATGTTTCCCCTCCGTCTGTTGAACGAAGAATTGTATTTTCAAATCCTGCTGCTATTACTATTTGTCCGTTATAAGAATGTATTTTAAATAGCAAACTGGTAACAGGAGTTTCTGCAGTTGTCCAGTCTTCCCCTCCATCAGTAGTTTTTATTATTGCCCCGCTTCCCCCGCAAGCCCAGCCTGTATCGGGGTTAAGAAAGTATATTCCATAATAATTTACCCTTGGTACTTTGGGGTTCAGTTCCGTCCATACACCTGTGCCGGAGGTTACTTTTCCAAGGGTTCTTCTGTTCCAGCCAAGCGGGAAGACTTGTTCTTTCGGTGGTTGGGTGTAGGCGTTTTGCTGCCGCATTGTTCCTGTTCTGCGGTAGTTTCTGTGCGTGGTTGCGGTAGAGTCGTTCTGCTGCTGCGGATAAAGGGTTACAGTTAAAAGAAATAATACCAAATAAATAAAGTAAAACTTTTTCATTTTTTAACTCTTAAAATTGTTTAATTGTTTATTGAGTTCATTTACTGTCGGTATGCCCCGGGCATTTACGTAGTAGTATTTAACCAATTTTGAAGTGTCTGATAATGAATTATAAACCACCAATACATTTTCCGGCCCGGGCACACTGGCATAGGTCGGTGTTTGTGCTTCCGCTATATTATAGCAGAGAAATAATGATACTATAAAGAAATATAATTTCTGTCGAGTAGACATAATATGGTTTCCTTATTTAATTTGACAAATTGTCTTTATAAAATTGTCGTAAGGAACTTCAACGCCCCTCACAGAACCGTACTTGTAGATTTCCCACATACGGCTCTTCAAATTAACTCACAAAACTGCGAGATAAAGTATAAAAATTGTGTCGTATTCTTGGCTCTGGAAGCGGATAGAGTCTTAGATAATTATTTAATTTATCCCAACTCATTTTCCGCTTCTGACTTCTACGATTTAACCATTTATGAACTAATCTTATTGCTATAGAATAGTACTTTGATATTGACGGGTAGTTGCCACTTACTCCATAGTATTCAAAGTGTCCTCTAAGTTTCGCTTTTAAGATTTTCCACCACTCCTTTGTTGGTATTGAGTTTCTAATCGACTTAAGCCAAATGTTTAACTCCTTACATTTTAACCTGAATTTCTTAGCACTTGTTTTCCTGCCCAACTTGAAATACCCTTTCCTTGTTTTATCACAGAAATGAGTAAATCCTAAAAAATTAAAAGTATTTGCTTTTCTGTTTTGATTCTTAGCATTTTGCTTTTCAAATCTTCCGAAACTAATTACTCTCGTTTTATCAGGATGTAGTTCTAATTCATATTTAGTAAATCTGTTTACTAAGGCTCGTTTTATCTTAGACGCATCTTCTTTGTATTGAACTAAACATACAAAGTCGTCTGCATATCTTACTAACTCACAGTAGCCTTTTATGTGTGTCTTGACTGTTCGTTCATACCAAGTGTCTAAAACATAATGCAAAAATATGTTCGCTAATATTGGACTTAAGATACTACCCTGTGGCGTTCCTTTTTCAGTTCTCACAAGTAGGTTATTATCAATATATCCGGCTTTTAGAAATCTTTTAATTAGAAATATTAGACTTGTATCTTTTATTCTAACTCTTAAGAATTCTATCAATCTATCGTGTGAAACATTGTCAAAGAATCCTTTGATGTCTGCTTCTACAATATGATTTACCGGCTTTGTCATAATAATTGTGTCTATCTCATTTAGAGCTTGATGTGCACTTCTTTTTGGTCTGAAACCATAGGAGCAGTTTAAAAAGTCCATCTCGTATATACTCTGCAATATTTGTGTTATCCCTTTTTCTACTATCTTATTTTCAATAGCTGAAATTCCTAAAGGGCGTGTTTCTCCTTTCTCTTTCGGGATATATACTCGCTTTGCAGGTAGCGGTCTGAATGATTTCCTTTTTAACCTTAATACCAGGCTTTCCAGGTTTTTATCCAAGTTTCTACCATATTCTTGCCAACTTACTTTATCTATTCCTACCGCCTTGTTTCTAGCAAGGCTATTGTAGCAATCTTCTAAAAACTCCTTATTGAGATGATGAGCTAAACTCGTAAACTCAAATGTTGGGTCGTTTTTAGCACATTTTGATATAGAAGATAATTTAGTCCAAGTGTTACTCAATTCTGTGCTTGACATAGTTAAACTTTTCTCCTTACGTTAATTTGTTAATCCCTTCGAGTGAATTTTATTGCTAATTCTCAATAGGCATTACCCTATTTACTCCTCTACTATGGACTAATCCGACTACCTTACTAAAGTGTTATCTTACTTCTTCAGCTTTAACACCACCATTCAGAAATAGTAAGGTTCTCCCAAGTTCCAATACAATCAGTTCATCTACCCGCTACGGACTTAGACCCCGACACCTTTAATATATACTCGCCTTTTATTTTGGTTATGGAAAAATCTTGAAAAACCATTTTCTATTCGTATATATCAATACTGACTTCCAGTAAATGAAGACTTTAGTCAGGTGCGACGATGATTATTACGGGGCTCGATACCTTCACTTGCGTTGTGGCTGATAGACCGCCTTCCCTACAGCTTCATAATGTTCGTTACCTTGCACTATGTGTAGTTTAGTTCCGGACTGATGGCTAATCTTTTTCCGGGCTGGATTGTCCAGCTTGATTGCATTAGCTTTGCTTGGCGCACTCATTTTTGACTCCTTTTAAATTAAGAAGATCGGAAGAGCGTCGTGTAGGGAAAGAGTGTAGATCTCGGG
>CAJVYT010000414.1 GCA_913009765.1 uncultured candidate division Zixibacteria bacterium | reverse complement strand
AGAAGCAACTGAAAAAATAATGCCAATACCAAAATCAATTTTGCCGTATAGTTCTAATAAGATGGCTGAGCAGTTTTCAGTTTTAATAAAAAATTTAGTCTTAAATTATAAGAGGTCATAAATGTCTAAAAAAATAAAGATAGTTGCTTTTGCAGGAAGCAGTCGTGTGGACTCGTTTAATAAAAAACTGATTAAAGTATCAATCCCGTATCTTGAAGAATTTGGTGCAGAAGTTGTTTTTCTTGATTTAAAAGATTATCAGCTTCCTGTTTTTGATGAAGATGCCGAGGCGGCACAAGGTTTACCTCCCCTTGTGCGTGAGTTAAAGGATATTTTTATTTCAGCAGATGGTTTTTTGATTTCATCACCGGAATATAACGGTTTTTTCTCGGGACTGTTTAAAAATACAATAGACTGGCTTTCTCGTATGGTAGAGGGGTATCCTCCTCTTGAATGTTTCCAGCATAAAACTGTCGGTCTTATGGCAGCATCGCCGGGAGGACTTGGAGGAATTCGAGTGCTTCCGCATGTCAGACATTTGTTAAGCAATTTGCAGATGTATGTTATCCCCGGGCAATTTGGATTGGGCAATGCCGGAAGTGCATTTTCAAGTGAAGGTTCTTTAATTGACAAAAAACAACAGGAGTCAGTTAAGAATATTTGTAAAAATCTTGTCGAAATAACAAAAGCTCTCAAAATCAATTAACCGGACTGTTGAAAAACTTCTTTTAAGATCGGTCGGTTCGCCTATGCGAATTTCCTGACTACTCAAATATATTCAAATTGTGTTTAATCCTAACGTAACAGCACCATCTTTTTTGTGTCACTAAATTCTAATGCATCAATTCGATAGAAATAGATTCCGGTTGCTGCCTGATTACCGGAGTAATCTTTGCCGTCCCATTCAAAAATATGTGTTCCGGCACTGTATGTTCCAGAAGCAATTTTATTAATATTCTGTCCAAGCATATTAAATACTTGCATGGTTATTTCTGCTTTTTCCGGGAGAGAAAAACTGATTTGTGTACTTGGGTTAAACGGGTTGGGGTAATTCTGCCCCAAAGAATACGCAGTCGGGAGAGCCAGATTGTTCTCATCATTTATATCTGTTGCTATTGATGGTGCATAATCTTTTAGGTTGATAGTAAAGCCGTTTTTGACAGCAGAAATTTTGTAATCTGCTCCTAAATCAAACTTATAATCCAAAATAGCCTGACCGTTGTTGTCGGTGATATACTCAGCAATAACTTTGCTGTTTTCACTTAAGAAAATTTTGCTGTCTGCAAGAGGCTGATTGTTAGAAAGAGCCGTAACAATTATTTCATTTTGATAGTACTGTACATCAAGATCAATTGATTCAGGTTTTTTGGTGTAAATAATCATTGTCGGGTCACCAAAATAATTGATACCGTAGATTAAATCACGATAGTAATAGTAATCATCTTTCATTTGATACAGTGATATAACTGCAGGTTGATTTTTATTTGCAAAAAGATATTCTAAAAACCTTGTTTGTAAAAGATGAGACGAACTGACCCATCCCCATCTTGTGTTTGCAACAAACCCAACCGCTCCGCTGTTTTTTTGTGAAAGTAATGTTTCTACTATACTTGGGTTCAAGTGATTAAAAGGCGGTTGATCTTTATCAAAGGCACCGTTGTCGCATCCAAGAGAAATATACAACGATGTTTTGTCATTTTTATCGATATTGCTTACAATACCGCTTCCCACTAAATTTGTGTCGGTTGAAAAATATGATTTCGGCCATTCATTGTAATTTGTTGTGCGAACTTCAAAAGTCATACTGCTTCCATGAGCAATAATATTGACAATACCAAACCCGTCAGAAAGAACAGGTTCCAATTCTTTTGAACTTAGGTTTGTCGGGTTGGCATCATCGCCTGATGAACGTTCTACGCCGTTGGTAGTATCTATCTCAAAATAATCAGGGAGTGCCGCTGCAATAAGAGCATGTTGTCCGCCGGTTCCATAATCTCTCATTTGGTCAGAGCAGAAGAAAAAAGATTTCTCTAAATATGAAAGGTCTATCTGTTTTTGATTGGTTTCATACTGTATCAGTTTGTCAATGTATTGAGAAACTTCAATAGATTGATTAAACGGCAGTCTTCCGACATAAAGTTCCGGTGTTAAATCGGCAGAATCGGTATATTTTTCACCCCATACAGAATCATTGTCAGCATTCCAGTCTCCGGTGAGATCGGCAAAATAAAGATCACATATCTGCTGGTTCTCAAGGTCAATTGGAGTGTATGCTATGTTGTGATATGTATATCTAATAGGAAGGACGGTTTCATCACCGCCGAGTAAAACATATTGACCGCCGTCGGCATAAAACTCTTTGAGATACTCGCGTAATTTTTCCGCATCATCACGTCCGCTGTAGTTAGGCAGTATATCTTCAATAAGTTTTATCTCAGTTTTAATACCGGTTTCATTTTTATAGGATGCAAGCAGTGCAAATGATTCTGATAATTCTTGGTTTGTAATAATGACATATTGTGATGATGTTGACAATGCTCGATTAAAAATAGAATTTTTAGAATTCTTTAATTCTTTTACTTGAGATTCTGAAAGCATTTGTTCTGATGTAATAGATTTATCACCTAATTTTAGAATAGATTCATTATGAAAATATGCTTCTCCGGCGGTATCAATGGTTACCGGAAAAATCATACATTTGAAATAGCTGATATTTGAAATAGTTACTTTATCTATAATTTGTATCTGGTTCATCCCCAGTTTGTCAAATGATGCCGATGAAATGACATTTGCATACAAATTTTTATCCGATGAAGTCGGAATATCTTCAGAACGTAGATTCTCATAAGTTCTAACTTTTTCAGATTTCAGATTATTGACAGCAATGTTAGAAATAGAGTCATATTCTGAAACGGGGAGATATATTGTCTGAAATGGAAGAGATAAACCATTGGGCAGTAATATATTATCGAAATTAGCGTAGCTGATGTTACTATCCGAAATTGAAAGTAGCTGCTGGTTGTATTGTATTGTGTTTTCTGCTGAAATAATCGTTGCAGAGGTACATAGTAGTAAAATTATCAAATAAATATGTTTTTTCATCTTTTGCTCCTGTTTCATCTTGAACTCATCAATTATAGAGCAACAGAGAAGCCCTGAGGGATAATCCGTTGATTTCAAGTAGGTAAGCTGTTGTATAATAGGTAGATAAGAGAATAGAGAATAATAAGGGAGAGCAGTTTCACTCATTTTGATTAATAAATAATATAGGGTTAAGCCTATATATTATAGTCTTTTGGAGCTGTTGAGTATGTAGTCAAGAGAAAAATATTCCTCTGCTTTTGGTTTCAGTCAAACAGCTTGCAAAAAAATCAATAAATTCTTCCTCATTACTCTTTGTCAGATAAATATTTATAGAGTTATAATTATTTATTTTTTCTTTAACTTTTAGCAGTTTTTCCTTGACATTAGTGGGAAAAAGATGATAATTAAAGCTGTAATTGGTTGAAAGTGGAAGATAGTGGAGATTTAGAGTGAGCGGGTTTTTAGGGCAATATCAAACTACAATGGATAAAAAGGGTCGTTTTGCTTTACCGGCAAAATTACGTTCTGTTGTTGGAGAAGCTGAAAAACCACTTTTAGAGGGTGATTTGACTATAACAAAAGGGCTGGAAGGCTGTCTTTCGTTATATCCAAAAGCCGAATGGGAAAACATAAAATCTCGTTTATCATCATTAAATTTCACTAAAAAAGACTCCCGATTATTCAGCAGACGGTTTTATTCAGATCGGAAGAGCGTCGTGTAGGGAAAGAGTGTAGATCTCGGTGGTCGCCGTATCATTAAAAAAAAAAACAAAACAGAACAAAAAAAAAAAGAATATGTGACAAGAAGACGCAAA
>CAJVYT010000413.1 GCA_913009765.1 uncultured candidate division Zixibacteria bacterium | reverse complement strand
CTTTTTTACCAAAAGTGCATTAAAACGAGTTTTTATGTCTGTAGAAATATCAAGCATGGTAGATATCCAGTTTTCTGTATATCATTACAAAACGGGTGATATACAACTGTTTAAATATAGTAACTACGTAGAAATCAAGAAAAATCTATTGTCCCTGCCTGTTGACTTTTGGTTGGACATTTTTTTATGGTGATTTTGGTATTATACAGAAAACTATATACTAACTGGTTCCCCCCTCCGCTTCGCTCCGGGGGGAATGCGGCGATGAGCGGTATTGCCGCATTAGCTTTTGTAAACAAAAAAGGAGAAACCATGAAAATTCGATTTATAACGATTCTTGCATTTTTATTGGCTGCAACGCAGGTATATGCAATTGAGCCTGTGGCAAAGATCATTGCGCAAAAAGGCAGCCCAATTGAAATAACATCGTTTTCGGCTGCGTATCAGCCTGACGGAACATATCAAAGGGAAGGAATAAGGTACGAAGTTAAGTACAAAAACATCGGTGATAAGGAAATAGTGGCAGTCCAAATGGGATTGGTTGGGTTTGATATATGGAATGAGTTCATGGATCGCACTGGAGGTATAGCGATTGAAAACATAAAGCCTGGCGCAAGCGAAGAAGGTACATGGGTCGCAAGCGCTTATGCTGAATTTTCGTTCTTAACAGGTTTTGCATATATCAGTAAAGTTCGATTCTCTAACGGGCAAATTTGGGAAGCAAATCTCGAAAGCATTGCAAATGAAATGCGAAAAATTGAGAAAGGATTTGATGTCGAAAAACTTAAAGGGAAGCCTGACAAGAAATAAAAGCTAACAATGGGCTCCAAGGGACGCTCCGCTTCGCTGCGCGCCCCTGAGCCCGAGCGTTAGATTTCAAAGGAAGGTCATCATGAATTTATCCATATCTGAACAGTTGGCATATAGCACTGTAAGGATATCTACTGATACAGGGACGGGAACTGGTTTCTTTTATCGTTTTGCTGAAAAAGACTCTGGGTTTCATGTCCCGGCAATTGTAACCAACAAGCATGTTGTAGCCGGTGCTAATAAAGGTGAGTTTTTATTGACACTCACTAATGAAGATGGTGAGCCGCAGGATCGAGATCATTTTTCATGTGTATTCGATGATTTTGAGAAGCGGTGGTTTCAACATCCAGAGGCGGGTATAGATCTGTGTGCTATGCCAATTGCACCGATATTGGTTGAACTGGAAAAACAGAACAAAAAGGCATTCTTTATACCCATTGATAAAAATCTATTGCCGTCAGACCAGGAGTTGCAGGATCTAAAACTTGTAGAAGATATTCTGATGGTGGGGTACCCGAATGGCCTTTGGGATGAAGTAAACAATATGCCTCTATTCAGAAAAGGGATAACTTCAAGTCATCCTCATCTGGATTGGAATGGAAAAAAAGAAATGCTAATTGATGCGGCATGTTTCCCGGGGTCTAGTGGGTCACCTGTGTTCTTATTCAACGAAGGAGGTTATGTCGACAAAAAAGGGAATACAAGTTTAGGCGGCACACGGATAAAATTGCTAGGCATTTTATATGCTGGTCCTCAGCATACAGCTACAGGTGACATCCAAATAGTAAATGTACCCACATCAAATAAACCAATGGCTATAACTGGAATCCCCAATAACATAGGGATAGTAATTAAGGCTGAGAAATTGGCTGACTTAGATAATGTCTTTTTGAAACTGGCTACAGATAATAATGAAATCTAACAAGGCAAATGCACTCGGACGCAATACTCGCTGGCGCTCGCATTGCGCCGGTGATTTGCGGCGTTAGCATCAACAAGCAAGCGCCAATAACAAGGAGATAATTCAAAATGTGGGATGTCTTTATTTCCCATGCTAGTGAGGACAAAGACGATTTTGTTCGCCCATTAGCATTTGCTTTGCGCTCATATGGTTTAAAGGTCTGGTATGACGAGTTCTCACTGTCGTTCGGGCAAAGCCTTTCTGAATCAATTGACAAGGGCTTAGCCAAATCAAGATATGGATTAGTCATAATCAGTCCAAACTTCATCGCTAAACCGTGGCCAAAACGTGAATTGCGTGGCCTTACAGCGCGCGATGTGAATGAGGAAAATATCATTCTCCCAATTTGGCACAACGTCACCAAAGACGAAGTCTTAAACTTTTCTCCTCCACTTGCAGATGTTCTGGCATTAGATTCTTCCACTCACCCGCTCAATTCGATAGTGGAGAAAATAGTGTTCGCTACGCATAGCGAATCCAATGTTGATTTGGAAAATACTTTACCGACAGGAATATCAAAGTTAGATGCAATGCTTGGAGGCGGAATACCCAGACCATCTACAGTCGCTTTAATTGGCCCAAAAGGAATCGGAAAATCAACGCTTGCCACCCAGATTCAGTTGGCTGCTCTATTTAGAGGGGAGCCTTGCATCTATATTACTTACAGGGAATCCCCCATAGATATACTTGAAAGATTTGTGCGCTTGAAAGCGCCATTAGAAGACTTTATAAGTAGAGGCATATTTAGGATTCTTGATAATTATTCAGAAATAAACGGTATTTCAAAAGAAGAAGTTGATGGGTATATCGGTAACAGCAATATTTCCAGAGGAATCGTGAGAATCGACAATCCGGCTGATGCAGACTACTATTTTTCAAAACAACTAGAGTTGTGGGATGAAATGGGCTCGGGAGGGTTGAATGTAATCGATTCCGTCAACGAGCGTTACGATCTAATAGATACAGCAGACAAGAATAAGTATTTCATGCGTTTTAGGGCTCGCACGAAAATTTCGGGAAAATCAGGAATCCACATAGTTACTGAAATTCCAGACCACGAGTCCTACAATTGCGCTATGGATGATATTCAAGGTGGAACTTTCACCATGTCTTTCGTTGAAGAAGGTGGAATCATGTACAGAAAAATTCAAATAACATCGTTGCGCGATGGGAAGCATGTGCCGTTCCAAAGAGACTTTTCAATATCTGAGCAAGGTGTTGAAATACATTAATTCAAAATTTAACAGGAGGTATAAGTCATGACTCCAGTCCCAGCCCAAATCGCAAAGTTTAGGTCATTAATAAATGGCTATAAGATTTCGCAAATCATAATGTCTCTCGAAGAGCTAGGAGTTTTTAATGCGATGGGAGATGGCTTAAGCGACATTAACGAAATCGCAGAAAGGACAGGGGTAAGCGTAGATAGACTGTCCCCGCTATTGAATGCCGTGGTTCACTATGAATTGCTCAATAAGAATGACGATAGCTACACGTTTTCGGATGATGCAGTGGTATTGAACCCCAGGCATCCAGCGTCACAAAATGGATACATTCGGTTTTCAAAAGATGTAAGGGATAAATGGGTAGGTCTAAGAGATCTTGTAACGGAGGAAGTTACAGGTGATTTAGGAAAGGTAACTGGCGGCGATATTGAGGAAACACGAAACTTCATATCGGCCATGCACGTCAATGCATTGCCACAGTCAAAATACATCGTTGAAAACTACGATTTTCAGGATCACAAAGTATTGGATTTAGGCGCCGGATCGGGAGTTTTCTCAATCGCAATAGGAAATAAATATAAATCCTCCACGGGATTGCTTTTTGACTTGCCTGGTGTTGCGGAAATCACAAAAGAATATCTTGCTAAATCGGATCTTGGAGAGCGATTCTCAGTTGTAGCCGGAGATTATCACAAAAGAACCCCCGAAGGTCAGTTTGACGATATCCTTCTCTTTGCAGTCGCGCACCAAGAAACACCATCGGATTTGGGATCACTTTTATCGACAGATCGGAAGAGCACACGTCTGAACTCCAGTCACACTGATATATCTCGTATGCCGTCTTCTGCTTGAAAAAAAAAACCAAATTAAACACATATTCTATATTATTCTTTTCCATACTCTACTTACTCAGACACACC